>CAZMNQ010000065.1:0-5761 GCA_964567695.1 uncultured Bdellovibrionales bacterium | reverse complement strand
CCAAAATTCTCAACCCATTATACCCACCAACCGTATTGCTATCTTCGCTTACGGGCATGGATTTTATTATTTCCAAAACAGTGTTTTTTGAAAATAATTTCTTCTGACAGTAACTATTTAAATAGCTCACTGCATCAACATTACCCATTCCTTTTATAAAACGCAATATCATCTTGTCATTATTCAAGAAATCTATGTCTTTATCGTCGCGCATGATTTGAAATATTAAATTATAAACGCCATGCTCCCCGCCAATTTTTAAAAAACTTTCAATATAATCATCCATTTTTTCTTCGGATGATTTTTCTTTTTCAACAGCGCGTTTGTATTTTTCAACTGCTTTTCTGAGATTTTCATCTGACACCAATGATGGATTTTCAACCGCTTTCTCAAATTGGTTTTCATCCATAATTGAAAAGAAGTATTCGGTTGCAAGGGCTGGCAGCATATAATGCTTGCTATCTATATTATCAACCCATTCGTTAATAACCTTTGTCGCTCCGCCGACATTTTCTTTCCCGTAAACAAAAACCGGGCTTGTTTCATCATCAAAGCTTCCAATTTTATCCTTGAGCATAAGAACCATCACTTCTTTATCCTGCGGAGTATTATTTTTCAGATCATCCAAAATGCGCTCTTTGTATTCTTTTTCTCTTACTCTCCTTAATTCTAAAACTTTCGGCGTATCTAGCATTTCTGTTATTTTTCCCGGACTTTTTTCTTCAGACTTAAACATGCCTAAATCTTTTTCAGTCTCCTTCATGCTCTTCAGTTCTGCTTTTTTAAATTCGGTCACATCCTTATTCGTAAGAAGGCCATCGCCCATCATCCCGCCCAATCCGGATATTATTTTTTCTGCTTTTTCTGACGAGTCGCTTTTGTCTCTTTGACTTGCGCTTTCCAATTCTTTTCTGGACTTTTCCACAAGCACGGCCTTCCTGCTTTCAATTTCCTTCATCTGCTTTGCCAGCTCTATCATTTCATCGGCGGACTTAGCTAGACCCAATTGATTTTTCAAATTTTCAGCGGCTTTATCCAGTTCTTTGTTTTGATCAAATTCAGCATTTTCTGCCAATGCCTCATCCCACATCTTGCTTTCAGCTTCCTCTTTTTCTTTTCTTGTTCTTTCCTGTTCTTCAGTCATTGCCTCATCATAAGCCTCATTATCAAGTTCGGTTTTCTTTCCCTCGGTTTCTTTGAGTTTCATGGCGATAGCCATCATCTCATCGGCTGATTTTGCTTCAGCAATTTGGGCTTTTAGGCTTGTTTCATCTTCTGCGGTTTTGTCATAGACTTCACGCGAATAACCTTTTTCAAATTTTGACATAGCTCTTTCATTTCTCTCTTGTATAAACCTCCGAATTTATTTTTGAGAGAATATTTTAAAAATTTATTAATTTCTTCAAACAAAAAAGGACAACCATGCTGGTTGTCGCACCCAAATAGACAGGTTATGCCTAATTGTTTTAAGTAAGGTTGCCCCATTCCGGGCATAACCTCACTTTTGCATTTTCTGCAAAATCCTATTTATCTGGATGCGACATATATAATTTAGCATATTTGTAAGAAAAAACAAGGAGGCCATTTCGTACGGCTTTTAAGGGCTTTCTGGGGGCTTTAGTTATCAACAGTTTGCCTACTCGGGACGCCTGGACTCCTTTCGGGGATTGCGTCATTCATTAGGATAGATAAACCTAAGCAAAATAATATGCACCCATTACCATCCCAAATCCAAAACCAAGCCCAACCGCAAGCAGTAGAAGAAACAAAAGTGAACTACTGTCTATATGCCAGAAAATCAACCGAATCGGAGGAAAGACAAGTGCTTTCCATCGATTCCCAGATCAAGGAAATGCTTGATCTAGCGGAAAAAGAAAATCTCAATATCGTGGCCATCAAGCGCGAATCGCACAGTGCCAAAGAAACCGGCACCCGGCCGATATTCAACGAGATTGTCTCCGAGATCCAAGAGAAAAAATTCAATGGTATCCTGACTTGGGCGCCGGATCGAATCTCCCGAAACGCCAGAGATTTGGGAAAAATTGTGGATCTGATGGATAGCGGATTTTTGAAAGAAATCAGAACTTATGGTCAGCGATTCTCCAACTCTCCCAATGAAAAATTCCTCCTGATGATTTTAGGATCTCAAGCCAAACTGGAAAATGACAATCGAGGAATTAATGTAAAACGCGGGTTGCGAGCTAGATGCGAAATGGGACTCTGGCCGACAGTCGCACCCCTTGGATATCTCAACCAAAAACTCATGGACAAAAAATGCCAGCTTCTACTTGATCCGCTGAGAGCACCGATAATCAAAAAGATATTCGAAAAGGTGGCCTACGAACATTATTCAGGAAGAAAGATTTATCACTGGCTTCGATATGAGCTAAATTTCTATACGCGCGGGAATAAGCCGCTGACGCTGGCCGGAGTTTATCGGACATTGGATAATCCTTTCTACTACGGAGTGTTTGAATATCCGGTCAAAAGTGGAAACTGGTATACCGGCAAACACGATCCGATTATCAATCAAGAAGTATTTGAAAAAGCTCGAGCTTGGCTCAAACGAGATAAAATAGTTCGGGAAAACAAGGAATTTGCCTTCACCAAATTATTCACCTGCGGCTATTGCGGATCGGGAATCTCCGCCGAAGAAAAATACAAACAATTAAAAGACGGCACGCATGCCAGATATATCTACTATTCCTGCTCCAGAGCCAGGGATCGACATTGCAAGAATAAATATATCCGGGAAGAAGATCTAATCCTGGAACTGCTGAAAATTATTGATCAGATGAATATCAATGAATTGGGAATGCGGCAGAAACTGGAAGATGAAATCAATCGCTTCAATATCTTCCAGAGATCAGTGATGGGAGAAAAGCATAAAATCCAAAATGCCAAGGATACGGACATCCGCAATTACGCTAAATATCTCTTGAAAGAGGGATCGACTTCAGAGAAAAGGGAACTGCTGGGAAATTTGAGAACAAGAATAATCTACAAAGACAAAATGCTGACACTAGTAAAAGAATAATGCAACAAAAAAACAACGAAAAATTATCGTTGTTTTTTCAATTTTTTAAGCACTCGGGTCGCCCATTTATCTCGATAGAATGGGTCTATCCGATAAAAAATTGTCGATGCGGAGAAGGTGGGATTCGAACCCACGGACCTTTTTACAGGTCAGCACGTTAGCAGTGTGCCGCACTCGACCGGGCTATGCGACTTCTCCCTACTATAACCTCTATCTTAAATCATTTCCTATATTTGTTCAAGTGCTTTGGATTATTAGAGCCAAAAATCATAAAATATTTTCTCATACTTTCAATACTATCCAATCTTATTTCCTTTTCCTTATACATCCGCGGATTAAGTCCATTGTCCTTTAAAATACTAAAAACTGAATATAGAAGTGGTTTAGATAAACTTGTAAACCCAAGTTTTTTATAACTATACATTTTCCCATTTGAATTATATTTATGATCCCAAACTGATCCATCCGTATCGACCAATCCCCTAACACAAGCAATTTGAAATTTTTTATTTTCCTTTATCCAATTGGGTATATCGACTTGTTGTTTTATTTTATTGCCAATTTTTAACCCTAAATTATCTTTGCAAAAATCCACCAAATCACTTCTGGAAACTACAATATTATCCGCCAATCCTTTTTGATCGCAATATTTTCCAGGAATAACATTAAATAATTTTTTAATTAACCCTCTTACAAAATAACTGTATTTTTTATCGGTAATTCTATGTAGTGTAACAGTAACTTGTCTTTTGCTAATTCCTCCATCACCCAAAACAATACCCGTGAATTCTGCCAATTGTACCGACTTTCGCGGCTTATTGATGGGTATTCTTTTATACAGAATTGATTTTTTATTTTTTCCTTCCTTTTCCCACCATTCCTGCCACTTCTTCTTTCTTGTTTCCGAATCTCCCACACAACCATATTTTTTGAATTTAGCCAATCCTCCTTTTCGCGCTCCCTTGCTGGCATACCAAAATGGGTCTTTGATCTCAATATTTTTTGGGATAGCGATATTAGTCTTTTCGCATAAAATCTTTAAAGCACTCAAGGACATACTGAATTTTTCTTTATGCCAATCAATCAAGGTTCTTGGGCTTATGCCAAGCATCTTTGAAATAGCAATCCAGTCCAAATTTAATTTATTTTTAGCCTTCAAAAGAAAGCTTCCTTGAGCTCCCTTTTTGAATATTACTCTTTTAGATTTAAACGACTCTGCCATATCTCCAATTATACAATGCTTGCAGCACCATTGCAAATAAGACAGTCAGAATAACAGATTACTTTTCGATTGACAATGACCACCCCAACTGCTACACTCTCTCCAGAGGTGATGATTTCGAAATTAGTTTTATTTGGTAGATGAGTCTACTAATAGATAAGCTACAAAAGTAGGGTCACCGTTAAATTCCTGAACCAGCCTACGCGTGAAGCTTCGGCATGGCAAGGCTAGAAAGGCAGGTGACTATACTTAAATGGCTTATCAAGATCAAGGAGCTCGACCACAAAGACAAATGTTTGATGTTTCAGCAATGGAAATCAAATGTTCAGAATGTGGAGCGGCAATAAACGAACTACCATTCGAACCAACCAAAAAGGAAGACGGAACATTAGGCAATCTTTTCTGTTACGAATGTAACAAAAAAAGAAACGCTAACAAACCCCGCAGAACTGGATTTGGCGGAGGCAATGGAGGATTCGGAGGCGGAAGAAGATTCTAACTTTGAAGTTTCTATAAACAAAAAACGGCTTAATGCCGTTTTTTGTTATCTAATAGTGTCCTTGGGAGGAATCCCTGCTGGCAGGCAGGGAACCTGCGACCTTCTGGACCGCCCACCTCGACTCGCGGAGATGACCATTCGTCGACGCGAGGCGGGCAACCATTTGTGCTCTCGGGAGGAATCGAACCTCCGACCTTTTGGACCGCAACCAAACGCTCTATCCACTGAGCTACGAAAGCAATTAAACACGAGTTAATAAGTCTACTATATATGCAGAAATCTTTCAAGTGTATCCACAATATTATGGTCTTGTTTGATTTCGTGGATGTGGTCCAGCAAAATTTCACGGATGCGCACCGGATCCTCGTTGTGAATCGGAATGTGGACATAGGGCGTCAAATAACTCTTGATATGCAAACTGATCACTTTCGTATCGTTCTCCGGCTCATAGAAAATCCAAAAGGAATTGATGCGCTCATATTCAAAAATTTCCCGACCAGCCACAATCCCGTCATAGGTTATCATAAAATCCAGAATGCGCGCTTCCTTGCCCAGATGGATGTAGCCGACCACGCCAATCAAAATAAAGGTGATGGCCATAATCGGACTGTTGGCATAGACCGCATAGGTAATGATGGTGACCAAAAACAGAGCGATAACTTTCAACCATCTTTTATCCTGCTCATACACTTCAAATTCCGGCGCCTGCCAATGCGCCAGCACATCCTTGGAATGCCTCGCAATCAATTTTTCTTCCGGCTCTTCTATTCTTTTCATTGCTTCTTTTTCAGGCGCAAAAAAATGATTTATTTCAGCCTCTTTCTCTTTTTGAGTTTCCTCATCTTTTCGAAAACTATCTATGTACATATTTTAAATTTGCTCTTTTATTTATTATATCACCCACCTGGAATTGTAGGGCTTTTTCAACAGTTAGTCCAGATACTGATTTATTTATCTTTTTTATATAAAATTTTTCTTGCTTCCTCAATAACTACTATAGAAA
>CAZMNQ010000064.1:0-5763 GCA_964567695.1 uncultured Bdellovibrionales bacterium | reverse complement strand
GTCGGGGCGCCGAGACTCGAACTCGGACTACTTGGTCCCAAACCAAGCGCGCTACCATTACACAACGCCCCGTAAAATTACTATGAAATAATAGCTTTAAATTAACTATAAGTCAATAATTGGAGTTTTAAACCATTTCTAGACAATCATTTGCCAAGAACTATCCCAAATTAACCGCATAATTTGTGAAAATTCCTTACTTTCAATTATGAAACCAAGGCTTTCCTCTCTTGATGAAATATATCCGACTTTATTATCAAAAATACACACCACCCCATTAAAAACATACGATTTAGGCAGCCACTTAATTTCTCTCAAAACTTTCTCGTTTGATTGCATATAGATATCCGGGACTTTTGTTTTTTTAGTTAATAATACTCGGGAAAGAATCCCTCTTTTAATGCGTCTTTTTACCCAACTTTCCATATAGCGGTTGCCAAAAAAATCAACAAGATCGCTAATTGAACTCCAAAATAACTGTTCCTTATTTTCAACATTTAGAAGCTCCTCCATTATTGTTCGTACTCCCAATGTTCCATCGTAAAATCGTATTGTTGGTTTTGGCACGGCCTGTGAATGAATTGCTGAAAGGATGGGAATAATATTCTTAAACTCTAACAATTGTTGCTCACTTTTATTAAACAAAACCATGGGGTCTTCCGCTATGAACAGTCTGCGCTTGCCATTCCTTGCTTCCGCCACATATCCCAATCGCATGAGATCCAGCACGATATCATAAACAGTTGTCCTTTTAATTTTTGTTTTTTTAGAAATTTCAATTATGGTCGCCCTGCCCAATTCTAAAATAACCAAATATACTTTGGTTTTTTGGGATCCAATCCCTGTTTTTCTAATTCTTTAGAGATATTCATATATTTCAAATGACGATAAAAACCGTCATAATCACATATTGATAATATCTTCATTTTCCATTATTGTCAATTGTAATTCATTTTTGATTGTTTTTTAAATAATAGCCAAGGGGGTTCATAATGAGAATCGAAAAGGTTGTTGCAATAATTCCTCCCGCTGGAGGAAGCTCTTTTACTGGACAAAGTATTCCGCCATTAGGGATAATCAGAATTCTGAATTATGTGAAAAAGTTTTTCCAACACATCGAGGTTGAGTTGTGGGACGGTGTTCTGATGAGTATGCCACTAATCCTTGAAAAAGTTAAAACACTACAAAAAGGAACATTAGTAGCAATTTCCGCACATACTTCTTACAACTACAAAAATTGCCTTGCAGTTCTGGGCGCAATTCCCGAAGGTGTTAAGGTCGTCTTGGGCGGTCTTCATCTTTATGAAACCCACCTCGGACAAATTGCAATTGAAAAACAGAACTTTCATGCAATTCAAGGACCTGGAGAATTCGCCCTCCCCCAATACATCGAGTATCTTGAGGGAAAAAGGAAAATTTTTGAAGTTAAAAATCTCATGTATTTGCAAGATGGAATTTTCACAACAAATGAAGCTGAATATTTTTCGCAGGAAGAATTTACTTTTCCTGAATACGAAAACCTCGTGAATCTCGAAGAGTATGGTAAACATTACCGTGAGATTTTCGGAGAATCTGATTTGGCGCTTGTTGTCATGTCTCCAGAAGGCTGTCTCTGGAAAAAGAAATCAAAAGGTTGTTTATTCTGTGACATCGGTAGCGCCTACAGAAGTCACTCACCCTTGTTTCTTCCAAAATGGATCACTCACCACATAGAAAAATATGGTGATAAAAAGCGTATTACATTTTGGGACTATGCCGATGAAGTATCAGGTGCTGGATTTGAGTGGTGGGAAGAGGTTGAAAGAAATATGAAAAATCTCAATCTAAGACCAGGAAAAGATTTTGCTCTTAAAGTTTATGCGAAATCAGGTTGCGGTTTTTTTGACAACGACAAGATTGCTTCGGTATTGTCACATTGCGGCACTGAAATCATTCACCTTGGTGTCGAGGGAGGAGATAATCAAACATTAGCGTCCTGGCATAAAGGATGCACTGTTGATGATTATGTAAAATCAGCAGACATTGCGGGTCGACATGGACTCAAAATGATTATTTCTTTTGCAATTGGCGCGCCTGGAACAACCAAGCAGTCGATTGCCAATATATATAATCTAATCGCCCGCATGAAAGAAAAGGCGAATATCATCGCAATAGCAGCCTTGACAGTCGCTCCAATGCCAGGATCTCTTATGTGGGGAATGATTGAAAAGAGAATAAAAGAAAATCACTCTAAAAGGTACGACGACCTCTTTCGGACAGACGATCCCGATTTAGAAGAAATTCGCCAAATCTGGATCAAGGAAATGTGCCCTGATTTAGTCAAAGAATCAGGCTCGTTAACCAGAACAATGGAGTGGCTCCGTAATGAAGCAGAAGCTATCTGCAAGCTGAGTTCCTCAAAAATCATTAGTCGGATTGAATAACTCACAAGCCCCTTTTAATGTGATGATTAGAAGGGGCTTGAATTTTTTAAAATCAAGTTTTTAATTATTTAAACTATGGAATATCTACACTCTATTCAGGATACAATAAGAGCAATTTGCGAAAAACACCAAAAGAATGAATTAATTCAGACTCGTATTGGCATGCGGACAAATGGTGATTTACATCTAGGCAATCTTTTCCCGATAATAACCGCTGTGATTATCGGCAAAGAATTAATTACTAAGGGATATAAATATAAATTAATCGTCATACTTGTAGATCAAGAAATAAATGGCGATGATTTGCCATTCAATTATTTAAAATATTCCGAAAACGAAACACTGGCCGAATATTCAATAAACAAAATCAGAAATCTTATTTCAGAAATAACTTTTTGGAATAATGATCTTATAATTGAGTATAAAACAGTATCAAAATCTCAAAAAACTGAACTCTTTCGAAAATTACTTATTAAAATTTTGAATAAATCAGACGAAATAATCCCAATATATACTCCTTGTAAAAAGTGTGGGGAGCTACTAAAAAAATATAAAAGGGATAACGCGAAGTTGATATACAAGTGCAATCAGTGCAATTCTGATTATACATTAAACTTAGAAGATTTAAATGAGGAATTAATGCTGGATCACGATTTATTGGGGGCAATTGAAAATAATCTTTTTAATATTGATTTGCATATTTTAGGAGCAGATCATGCTTTTAAAAATAAGGGGGGCGACTCCAGTCTAAGAAAAAGAGAATATTTTCGAACCATCCTCACTAATTCTTCTAATTATATAACAATGCTTACTCCCGTCATATTTTTCAATGGTAAAAAAATGAGTAAAAGCGCCTCAAATGGAATATTTATTAGAGAAATCAAAGAATGCTTTCAAAAAAAATATGTCAATATTTTGAAAAAATTTGTAATCCAGAATAGCTTCAAGAAAAAAATTACTATTAATGATGTTCTAGATATCTGTAAATAATTACGATCTCTTATGCTGAATTAACCTAAACTATTCCGCCTTGACTATAACAAAATCCCGCTTTCACGGGATTTCGTCACTATCTCTTTCTGTCATACTAACAGAAAAAAGATTTATTTAAAAGAAAACTATCTAACAGCTTCTTTTAATGCTTTTCCAGCAGTAAATTTTGGTACAGTCATAGCAGGGATTTGGATCGAAGCCTTAGTTTGAGGATTGATTCCAACTCGAGCAGCTCTGGCTGAAACTTTGAAAGTTCCAAAACCAGTCAAGGTAACCTTGTTTCCAGCTTGCAAAGATTTGGTTACTTCTTCCACCATTGCATCAATAACCATTTCAACATCCTTCTTGGATTGTTCTGTCTTGGTTGCAATCGCAGTTACCAAAGCATCTTTATTTACATTTATCATAATCGTCACCTGCCTTTCTAGTTTACCCCGTAATTCGCTTTAGCGAATTTTACGGGGCTTGTCCCGTGTCCCAAATATTCAGGATCTACAAGACTTATATTTATTTTCACTCACTTAAGCCTATTATACTCTTTTTGTTTTAAATAAAGCAAATAAGTTATCCACACCCCGCCCGCATCGCTACGCGAGCAAGCTCGCTTGCGAAGCGTTGCGGGCGGACCCGTACCGATAACTATCTGGCAACCTCTAACGCCCTGGTTTCTCGAATCACATTAACCTTGATTTCTCCGGGATATTTGAGTTCTTTTTCAATTTTATCCGCAATAGCGCGCGCCAACTTGATTGCGCCTAAGTCATCAGTCTTGTCCGGTTTAACAAAAACTCGAATCTCGCGTCCAGCCTGAATAGCATAACTTTTTTCCACTTCTTCAAAGGAATTAACCACATCTTCCAACTCGCCAAGTCGCTTCAAATAATTTTCTAAAGTATCTTTTCTCGCTCCGGGACGGCTGGCTGAAATCGCATCGGCAGCCGCAATAATCATTGATTCCGGTGTTTCAAACGGATAATCCTCATGATGCGGTTTCATCGCATCAATAATTTCTTTGCCGATATTGAATTTCTGTAGAATTTTTATACCAATCTCCACATGTGTACCTTCCACTTCATGATCAATGGCTTTGCCAATATCATGCAAAAGTCCGGCTTTCTTAGCAATCGCCACATCCGTACCCAATTCTGAAGCCAGGGCTCCTGACAAATGCGCCACTTCCAAAGAATGCAACAAGGCGTTTTGTCCATAACTGGTTCGGTAGCGCAGTCGGCCCAAAATTTGAACAAGCCGCGGTTCAAGTCCGGCAATGCCCACATCATAAACCGCCGCTTCTCCCGCTTCTCTGATTTTGTTGTTTATTTCCTGTTTAGCATATTCAACTGCCTCCTCAATTTTCGTCGGATGAATACGTCCATCGCCGACTAATTTTTCAATAGCAATTTTGGCAATCTCCCTGCGGATCGGATCAAAACCGGAAATCACAATTGCTTCCGGCGTGTCATCCACAATAATTTCAATTCCGGTCAATCTTTCCAAGGCCTTGATGTTTCGGCCTTCACGACCAATAATTCTACCCTTAACTTCATCGGATGGAATGCTCACTGTGCTCGTTGTCACTTCCGCTGAATGTGAACCGGCATATTTCTGAATAGCCGAGGTCATGATGTCCTTAGCCTTTTTGTTCAATTCTTCTTGGCCTGTCGCTTCCATATCCTTGATTTTCTTGGCAATAATGTCACGATTTTCTTCTTCGGTCAGTTGCAATAGGACTTTTTTTGCGTCTTCCTTGGAAAAACCAGCGATTTTTTCCAATCGCTTAAGCTCTTGCTTTCTTGTTTCATCCACTTCTCTCCTGATCTGGCGAATTTCTTCCGCTTTCTTTTCAAGCATTGCTCGCCCTCGTTCAATCTCATCCATCTTATTATCAATGGAAACTTCCCTTTTTTCAAGTCGCTCTTCTGAACGAATTATTTGCTTTTCTCTTTCTAGCTCTTTCTTTTTTGCTTCTTCAAAGATAGTGACAGCTTTGCTTTTGGCTTCGATTAAGATTTCTTGTGATTTCTTCTCTGCTTCTTCGACAGCCTTTGAGGCCTTGCCTTCGGCAGTCGTCAGTTGTTTTTTAGCGATGGCTTGTCGGACAAAATAACCCGCAGACAGACCAATAACCAAACTCAGGGCACCGATTACGATTTCCATAATATTTTCTTCTATTCAGTTGATAAATAGTGTTAGCAATAATCATTCTATATTTTATTTCTAGTTAATGTAGGCTTATCAAAGCGATATTTAGCCATCATGCTCCAATTTATCAATAAATAAATCAATTTAAACAATTTATTATACACACTAAAATACTATTACATCGAAAGCTTTTTGTCAAAGGTGC
>CAZMNQ010000063.1:0-5856 GCA_964567695.1 uncultured Bdellovibrionales bacterium | reverse complement strand
CTAATTTTGAGCTATCCAGTAGGGTCTTGGTAACAGTTTTTATGAGCTAATAGGTTATGTTGACAAAAATATATAAACAGAGTAGACTGATATACTAAAAATTAAGTATAAAAATATGTCTATTCTAAGCCAAAAAACTCCATTTAGAAGCAAATCTGCAATTATAGTTATGGCAGTCGCAATAATTGCTCTAATCGCAGTGCCGGGCTTTGTTTTATCCAGCCACAAGTCTAAATTGTATGTTCGAGCCAGTGCTTCAGGCACGCAGGATGGTTCCAACGCGCATCCTTTTAAGACAATTAAGCAAGCAATGAAGGTTGCGAAGAAAAACACGGAAATCCATGTTTCCAACGGATTTTATAAGGAGAATGTGGCTATGCGCAGCGATGTTGATATTTTTGGAGAAAGTAAAAAGGGTGTGGTCATAGAGGCTAGTGATAAACATAATCCAGTGGTAAAAATGGAAAATGATACGACGATTAATAAGGTAACTTTGCAGAAAGGCAGTTATGGCATAAAAGTAGATGATGATGCCAAGGCCTCAATTATTAATTGTGTTATAAAAAACAATAAGCAAGATGGCATATATGTAAAAGCGGATGGAGTGAAAAAATCCAAACAAGTCGTTATTTCTAAAAATGAAATAAGGAATAATGATGGTGCAGGTATCTATTCTGGGAAAAGAAAACTTTCCATATCTGAAAATGAAATAACCAAGAATAATGGAGATGGAATTGATATCGAAAAAGGCGCAAACGCCTGGATAGCTGATAATAAGATAAAAAATAATGATAAGAGTGGTATGAAATTGCGAATCGATGGATCGACTATTTGGATCAAAAGCAATTCATTCCGGGACAACAAAAGAGAGGGGATGGAAATTTCTTTTAGCGGCGAGGCTGGCAGAATCAATATCTCTAAAACAAAAATTATGAACAATGATCGCTATGGCGTAGCGAGAGTGCAAAGACTCCCAATCGCCGGCAGCGCCAGTTTGTGGAATAAATATTTGACCTTCGATAACAAGAATACTATTGATAAAAACAAGTCTGGCGGAATTTCACCAATTATTGTGGTTAAGTAAAAAAACAGACATTTTTGCCCTAATAAGGATCCCGGATTTTTCGGGGTTTTTAATTTATCCATAAAAATGCTATTATAGTAAAAAACAATACGCTAATAATTTATAATAAAAGCTTATGCAACTCAAAAACTATAATGTGTATTTTTTTTTCGTGGTTTTGATTGGAATAACCGTGCTGGCCTATTTTGTCATGCAACCATTTTTGGTTCCATTTTTGATTGCGGCCATTATGGCGCATTTATTCAGTTCTATGTATAAATGGCTTTTGAAAATTACAGGTAAAAAAAGGGGGATAAGCTCAGCGCTGACTTGTTTGGTGATAGCTTTGATAATTCTGATTCCAATATTTTTCATATCTTCTTTGGTTGTGCAAGAAATACAAAATACGATAACTAACTTAGTGCAGAGTGATGTATCAACAGAGAATATTTTCAGTAAATCCATCAATAGTCTGTCAAATTCACCCCTGAGAAAATTTGTTAATGTAGAAAAAATAATCAGTCCGGATGCGATTACAAGCGCTGCCAACAGTTTTTCCCAGACGACCCTGATGGTTTTGCAAGGTACTTACCAAGGCGTGGCGCATATCGCATTTGTTATATTTGCTACGTTTTTCTCGCTGTTCTATTTGTTTATTGATGGAGAAAAACTTGTTAAAAAGATTATGAAGCTTAGCCCATTGAAAGACAGTTATGAAAATATTTTAATTATTAAATTCAATTCGATTGTTAGGGCAACAATTAAGGGAACAATTTTAATCGCGATGATGCAAGGCTTTTTAGGTGGCATTTTATTTGCTGCGACTGGTGTTTCTTCCCCGATATTATTAGGGCTCTTGATGATGCTAGCTTCCGTCATTCCAGCCATCGGTGCGGGTTTGGTTTGGCTTCCGGTGGGAATATTTATGATGTTGTCTGGCAATGTAGCCGCGGGTGTAGAAATAATTTTGTTCGGGGCGTTGGTGATAAGTATGTTGGACAATTTCATCCGGCCGAAATTGGTAGGCCAGGATACGGAGATGCATCCGCTTTTGATTCTTTTTTCAACACTGGGCGGAATTACGCTTTTCGGAATAGCGGGGTTTATCGTTGGACCAATCGTAGCTTCTTTGTTTGTTTCTTTGTGGGAAATATATTATTTAGAATTCAAGAGTCAGTTGAAGGAGTTTAATAAATAGGTATATTTGTCCCAATGAAAAATATTCTAACCTATTATCAAAACATCCCTTTGCATCTGGATCCGGTTATTTTTTCCGTTGGTTCTTTCTCTTTGGGCTGGTACTCAGCGATGTATTTAGTCGCATTTTGCGTGATTTATTTATTATTGAGATATCGGGTCAGGCATGATGTAAGCGTAGGTAAATTTCGAAATTTAATTTTTGATTTTATGCTCTATGCCTTTGTAGGTGCTTTGATTGGCGGGCGAGTGGGTTATGTTTTGTTATATAATTTACCGTATTATTTATCGCATCTGGCCGAAGCTTTTTTGCCAGTACAAGTTACTAGTTACGGATTATTGGTAACTGGCTATCATGGCATGAGCTATCACGGCGGTGTGCTGGGGATTATTGCGGCCACTTGGATTTTTGTGAGAAATAATGCGTCCAAATGGAAAATCAGTTTTTGGTCGTTGGCGGATTTTGTGGCGCCGGCTGTGCCGGCCGGCTATTTTTTTGGCAGAATCGGCAATTTCCTCAACTTGGAGCTATATGGACGCGTGACTGGCAGTTGGTTTGGCATGTATTTCCCTTTGTTCACGGGCGCCGGACCGCTCTTGCGCTACCCATCGCAATTATTTGAAGCCTTTTTGGAGGGTGTTGTGCTGTTTGGAATTTTGTGGTTGGTGAGAAATAAAAATAAATTTAGCGGCTTCAATTTGGTTGTATATTTAATCGGTTATGGAATTGTCAGAATTGTCGTCGAATTTTTTCGAGAACCGGATGAACAAATTGGCTTGATTTTTAATTATTTCACGCTCGGTCAAATGTTTAGCGCGATTATGATTATCGCGGGCTTAGTTATTTATTTTCGCCGCAGAAAATTAAAAATTATCTAATAAAAATAATAAAATTATGAGTATGAACAAAAAAATTATTATGGCAATCGTCGGGATTATAATTTTAGCCACTGGTTTGTGGTTCTGGGATTCTGTGCGAGAAGCGAAAAATGCCACAGCGACGCCAATTGTGACGGACATAAATTTTTTCTACGGCCAAGAATGTTCGCATTGCCAAGAAGTTGAAAAATTTCTAGTAGATAATAAAATAGCGGATACAGTAAATTTCGATATGATAGAGGTATGGCATAATAATGCTAATGCCGGGGTGTTGGCTCAAAAAGCGCAGGCATGCGGGATTGTCTCGGATGAGGTGGGGGTGCCATTTTTATTTGCTTTTGGCAAGTGCTATGTTGGAACAACGGAGGCAGAAAATTTCTTCAAACAAGCGGCTGGAATTCAATAAGATTCTTTTTTGTTTTCTCAAAATTGTGATATAATTTCCTAAAGCTCGGTTTTAGGAAAGAAGTATGCGAAAAACAATATTTGCTAATGACGAATATTATCATATTTTCAATCGCGGAGTCGATAAACGGGATGTATTTTTTGATCCAATAGATTATCAAAGATTTTTAGTGTCCATGAAATTATTGAATAATATAGAGGATGGATTGATGATAGAATGGCGAGATTATAAAAAAGCCAATCTCGGTGCCAATCTTGATGATTTCCTAAAGCTTAGCTTTAGGAATTTTGATCCGCTAGTTGAAATTATTGCATATTGCCTAAACCCAAATCATTATCACTTTATTTTGAAGCAAGTTTCTGATAGAGGGATAGAAAAGTTTATGCATAAAATTGGCACAAGTCATACGAAGTATTTCAATAAAAGAATTAAAAGAACAGGCTCGCTTTTTCAAGGAGTTTTTAAATCAACACATATTGATTCAAATGAGTATCTTCTATACCTTTCAGCTTATGTGAATAAAAATAATTTTATTCATGGATATAATAAAAATGACAATTGGCCATATTCCAGTTTGCCGGATTATTTGGGGGAAAGAAAGGGCAAATTAATAAATAAAGAAATTATTTTAGGGCAGTTTAAAAATATTGAAGAATATAAAGAATTTTTGGAAAATAACGCCTTGTATATGAGAGAGAAAAAAGAATTGGAAAAATATTTGTTGGAAGATTAATTTTTTCCTAAAACCGAGTTTTAGGAAAGTTATCCACAGGTGCTGGCTGTGTGTCGGCTTGTGTTGGGGGGGTAATTTGTTAGGATGTAATAAAGGGTTTCTAATAATTAAAAAATAAAAAATGAAACACAATAGAAAAGTAGTTTCAGCGGTCGTTGCAATTGTTGCAATTGGTGCAATTGGTGTGATGACTGTCGCTGTCCAGGCTCAGGCCAAATCGAATGCTTGGAAGGATTTTTTCTCCCAAGACGAAGCAACTGCCATTAAAAAAATGGTGGGAAATTATATCCAAGATCAGCTGGATAGTGGAAAAAAGACTGGAAGGGTATAATTTCAGGCAAGGCTATTGATAAAGGAGCAATTGACGCAAGTAAAGTTAATAGTAGTATAGCCAAGAGAAAAGTTTATACGGGAACATTTCCGGCGTCGGAGGCAGCTAGGGATGCAATTAGTTGCGTTGATAATGATCCAGATGAGTGTACATATTTTGTAAAAATTTCGATTCCAGAGATAAATATTACCAGTTCCGATATTACGGAATGTCAATGTTTACACAAAATCATTTTATATCGATGACTTAGGTTCTGATGTTTGGAATGAGGAAGATTACGAAATGGAAGATGGTTATGTATGGGTTGTTTATGCTCTTGGCGATGGTGGTTTAATCAAATCGGAACAATTCAATGAAGAATACAAAATAGTAGTTAACTACTAGCTTTTTGGTGAATAAATATCAAAACCACCTTGTATATTAAAGAGGTGGTTTTTGTTCAATAATATAAAAAACATGAATTTTATAATAAAAAATAAAAAAATATTAATAGCGATTGTGGCATTGGTTATTTTAGGCACATCGTACGGCGTGCATAATATTATTAAAAATAAAGACCAGAATGATATTTCAAAAACAGAAAGTGCTAATGAAAACAATGAGCCAGCTGATACTGTGAATGTTGAAGTGAAAAAAGAAGATCCAAAAATCGTTACGGAATATGAAAATCAAACTTATCATTATTCAGTGCAATTTTTGCAAAAATGGTATATGAATAATGATGATTCTGAATCTAAGATGACAAAAATTGACAATGGCAACGACGCTTCCTTGCTGGCTGGTGGGCAAACTTTCTGGTCAAATTATGCGAATATAAATAAATACAGCCCGAAAAACAAGCCGGATGATTTTAGGTTGCTTGCTTTAACTGTGTATAAAGATGAAAGCAAGACCATTGATAAATTCGCGCAAAAGATTGGTGCGAATGAATTCACTAAAATGCAAGAAATTCAAGCGAAAAATATTTCCGGGCAAGAATATATTGGCAGCGGATTGACGGAAAAAAATCCGCGCATCACCGTGATCTTCAAAAAAGATGATCTTTTCTATGTGTTTAAGCCGGCTTTTATGAATGGAGATGAAAATGCGGCTGGTATAATGGAGGATATTGTGCGATCTTTTACTGTTTTGTAGTTCCTAAAGCTAAGCTTTAGGAAAGGAATAAATAAAGTATGCTATAATTACTAAGTAAAAAGAAACCCCTGAAGAACTCCCTGTATTTTTACATTAAAAAGTGGTACAATAGA
>CAZMNQ010000062.1:0-5958 GCA_964567695.1 uncultured Bdellovibrionales bacterium | reverse complement strand
GAAGCGCGAGAAAAAACCTATAAATTAATAAATAAAATTGTCATCCCAAAAATGTTTTACCGCACCGATATCGGACTGAAATTTATCCAGGAAGACCATGCGAAGCTTAAAAAGTGGGGATGGATATAAGCAATTTAAAGTGCAAAGTTAAAAGCGAGGGTCAGTTTTTTATTAAAACAGTATCAATTTTTTATACAGTCAGAAAAGACTGTTTTTTTATTTTGCCGATTTTTGTGGTAAAATAAACTTACGGATGGAAAGAAAAAAGAAGCTATAAACAAAAAACGAATAATCCGAAGTTGAAGTAGACTATACTTGACTAAAATTCATATTAATCATAAGATATAGTTGATGAAAATAGATAAAGAGCAATTAGTGAAAGTGATCGATTTTTGGCAAAAAAGCGCCAGAAAAAACAAGCTTTTTGAAAGGGCGGTTTTAAGCGCGGTTGATTTTAAAAGCAAAGAGATAGTCGATTTGGTCGGACCCAGACGGAGCGGAAAATCTTCAGTTTTGAAACTGATGATAAAAAAGCTCAAGCTTAAGGATGATTTCCTGTATCTTAATTTTGAGGATCCTTTTTTTATTGAAAATAACAATCCTCAAATAATAGAAGATTCCGTGGATGTGTATCGGGAATATTTCAACGCGAATATTAAATATCTTTTTCTTGATGAAATACAGGAAATAAAAAATTGGGAAAAAGCGGTGAGAAAATTAAGAGACGAAGGCAGTTTTAAAATTTTTATAACCGGTTCCTCTTCCAAGCTATTGAGCCATGAATTGTCATCGCTCATAACCGGAAGGCATTTGTCCTACCGTATTTTTCCGCTTTCCTTCGCTGAATTTTTAAACTTTGAAGGATTAAAAATCAGCGCTAAAAAAGATATTATTCTTAAGGAAAAATTACTGCAGAAAAAGTTCGGCGAATATCTGGAGTGGGGAGGGTTTCCGGAAGCGGTTCTGCAGAAAAATCACGAGCTGTTAAAAAATTATTTTCTGGATATTCTCGAAAAAGATATTATGGCGCGTTATGAAGTAAGAGATCGCGCGATGCTGGAAAAGATGGCCGTTTTTCTTTTGACTAATTCAGCCAAAATCGTGACGATGGAAGCCTTAAAAAACAATTTTAATCTTTCTTTTGAAACAGTTTCAGCATACTTGGAATATTTTAAGGACGCGTTTCTTATTTTTGATTTGCCCCAATTTTCTTTTTCTTTGAAAAAGCAGCAGAAAGCCTTTAAAAAATTTTACGCCATTGATATCGGCCTGGCTAAAAACGCCAGCTTTAAATTTTCTGAAGATCGAGGGCGAGTTTTAGAGAATGCTGTTTTTTTGGAATTGAAATTAAAAAGAGACGGCTTGTATTATTATAAGACTAAGAACGGATTGGAAGTTGATTTTTTTTCAAGGGAAAATGGAAAAAATAAAGAGTTAATTCAGGTTTCCTGGAGTATTGAAGACGAATCTGTTCGCGAAAGAGAAATAAAAAGCCTGTTTTCCGCGATGGAAGAATTAAAAATGAAAAAAGGGACGGTGCTTACTTATGGAGAAAGCGATACAATAAAAAAAGACGGCAAAGAGATAACAGTCGAGCCGGTCTTTCGCTGGATGTTGGAAAAGAGCATTTAGAGAAAAACAAAAAAAATCGTTATTCCGAAAATGTTTTACCGCACGGATATCGGACTGAAATTTATTCAGGAAGACCAGGCGAAGCTTAAAAAGTGGGGATGGATATAAGCAATTTAAAGTGCAAAGTGCAAAGTTAAAAGCGAGGGTCAGTTTTTTATTAAAACAGTATCAATTTTTTATACAGTCAGAAAAGACTGTTTTTTTATTTTTCCGATTTTTGTGGTAAAATAAACGCGTAAATCCGAAATTGGGAGAGAGGCGTTGACTATTTGCAAAAAGTGTAGTATAATTATTACATATATGAGTAAAAGCGTAATAATTTAATTACATATTGAATATGAAAAAAAGGCTTTTATTTAGTGATTTGGCCAAGTATTTGCCGCAAAAAGAAGCTTTGGTGATAACCGGCATGAGGCAAGTGGGAAAAACCACTCTTATGCGGCAGCTCTATGATTATTTGGAGCATCAACCAAAAATATGGTTTGATTTTGAGAATCCTTTGGATGTAAAAAATTTTGAAGATATTGATTACAATAATATTTATAAAAGACTGGAAGATTTAGCCAACCGCGGGAAAAAAGAAAGACTGCATGTGTTTATTGATGAAATCCAGATATTTCCGGAAATCACCAAAATCATCAAGTTTCTCATTGATCATTATCAGGTAAAGTTTATTGTTACCGGATCTTCCAATTATTATCTTAAAAATCTTTTCCCCGAGTCTCTAAGCGGAAGAAAATTTCTTTTTCAACTCGAACCGCTAAGCTTCAAAGAATGTTTGTTTTTTCAAGACAAAATTTCTTCGCGGGAAGCGGAAAAATTCGAACTCTCATCCGCTATCAAACAAAGCGATGTTTTTTATCATAAAAAATTTGAAATTGATTACGCCAATTATTTGGAATTCGGAGGTTTTCCGGCAGTGGTCTTGGAAAAAAATAAAGAAACCAGAAAGCAGATTTTAAAAAATATATTCGCTTCTTTTTTTGAAAAGGATTTGAAGATGCTTTCCGATTATAAAGACATTCAAGAATTGCGGGATTTATTATTGCTTTTAGCTCCCAGGGTGGGCTCAATGCTGGATATCACCAAATTAGCCAGTAAGTTAGGCGTTAGCCGGCCAAAAATTTATCAGTATCTGGAGTTTTTGCAGGGTACTTTTATTATCAAACTTCTTCCCAAATATACCCAAAGCATCGATCGAAAAATCGCGGGCGGGAAAAAGGTTTATTTCAATGATACGGGATTGCTGAATATTATTGGCAACATAAATGACGCCCAGCTTCTGGAAAACGCCGTGGTCAATCAATTGGCCGGATATGGAAATATCAGTTTTTATAATAAAAGAAACGCGGCGGAGATAGACGCAATTTTAGAAAATAAATCAGCTTGGGAAATAAAGATTAATGGCATTGATCGGGATTTAGAGAAGCTGAAAAAAATTGCATCAGGGCTGGGAATCCGCAGATGTTATATTGTTTCCAAAAAATTTGTTGAAAAAGCCGGATTTATTTCACCCGTAGCGCTATAGATGTTAAGAAAAAGTGTTTTTTCCGATTTTTGTGGTAAAATAAACGCATGGGTAAAAAGAAAATAAAAAATCAACCAAGGCCGAAACTGATAGCGCAGAGGATTAAGGAGTTAGTGGAAGAAGAAAGGGTTTTGAAGGGAAGCATAGAAATATTACGCAACATTTTTATAATAAGAATTCACCTATTTTTTTTAGGTGTTTTTTATAAAAATGAATATAAATAAAAACACCACAGACATGTGTTCCGTGGTGTGTTTAGAGATTTTGAATTGTTTCAATCCATTTGTTATCAGGATTAAGATAAGCAGATCGCTCAATTGAATACATCGGAATATCGCTATTCCTATTCTTTTTTGCAAGGTAATGGAAAATATGACAATTTCTTATGTAATTTTCTCCATTTATAAATGATACATAGTGGGATGGGTCTATTCCATATTGTAAAATTCTGAATGCTTGTAATGGAGCTCCATGAGACACTATAAGTATTCTTTTTTCTGCACCGATCCTTTTTATCCTATCCAAGAAAGACCTTACTCTTCTAAGTATATCAATCATTGATTCTCCGTTGGGTGGTTGCCAAAATATGGAGTCTTCTGTAATAGATATCCCGAGTTGTTGAAATAGAACATTCCGTTCCGGGTATGGTAAATTTTCAACACCACCCCACTTGCGCTCTCTTAGGAGGGTGTTTTTTATCCATCGTGAATTTACAAAATCCATGTGTTTGGCGGTTTCTACCGATCTAGTATAATCAGACGAAAAATAATAATCAAACATCGAAGCTATATTATTTTTTATCCAATTTCCAGTTAGTTTTGACTCTCTTATGCCGGTAGGAGTAAGCAACCATTGTGAGCTTTTTTGATTTCTAATTTCTTGAATAAAAAGATCATGCCTTCCCTTATATGAGGCTCTGTCTGCAAGATTACCTGTGCATTGGCCGTGTCTCACGATGACTATTTCTGTAGGCATAATAAACCTCCTTTCTGATCCCTGTTTTTTTAAAGTACTTCTTTATATCTATAGCATAGTTTTTTGATAATTAGCAAGTTGCTGCTGTGCTTTGCTAATATTGATATATGTGGTATACTACTTTGACTTGACAATTAAAATTTTTAATTGATTTCGGTCTAGTTTTTTAACAGAATAATATTATAGGTAAAATATAAAGGAGGAATGATTATGCAAAGCATTACTGCAAAAGGAATATGGAAGTCATTTGGCGGCAAAACTGTGCTTGCTGGGGTAAACTTCGCATTGACTGAGGGTAAGCGAATTGCGCTTGTTGGCGAAAATGGTAGTGGTAAATCAACTCTGCTCAGAATTATCACCGGCAACCTCAAAACTGATAGCGGAGAAGTGTTTGGTTTGGATAATGGCTGTGCTTATATAGCACAGGATTTTTCAGGGGATGATAGAGAGACACCATACAAGTTTCTAACTCGTAATGTCTCATCTATTCACAAAGCAACTCGGTTGCTAGGTCAATCCGGTTTTGATTTAGGAAAGGATGAGGCAAGACTTAAGCAGGTTAAATGCGAAAATCTTTCTGGCGGCGAGAAGAAAAAACTGGAAATTGCAGCAGGACTTGCAAGTGGAGTGTTGTTTATTGCTATAGATGAACCGGAAAATCATCTTGACTATCAAACGATTGAATGGTTAATTAGTACTCTTTGCAAATTTCATGGTGGGCTAGTATTTGTTTCTCATGACCAATATTTTATCGACCAACTTTCGGACACGGTTCTTGAATTGGAAAATGGAGCAATTACTGTTTATTCTATGAAATATGACGAATACTTGGCAGAAAAAGAACGTCAAGTAACTGGTCGTGCACGCGATTGGATAATAGAAGAAAAAACGATAAAACGTCTTCGTAAGACCGTAGGGATGATGAAAGTAAGGGCTAAGAGAAACTCTGATACATCGTCTACATATCAACAAACGAGACGTCGTCTTCAGAAATTGGAAGATGACCACGGTCGTAAGCCATCAGCTGATCCCGAAAAACCGAGAGTGACACTTTCTTCGGATGTGGATCAGAAAAAAGGAAAATTGATTGTTTCGGTTGATCATTTGTACTTTGCCTACGGAACAAAGCAAGTTTTCGCTGATGCGGTGGCGGAACTTCGTTTTGGAGAAAAAGTCGTTTTGTTTGGACCGAATGGGTCTGGCAAATCAACTCTTATTAGGCTTATTGCTGGAGAATTGTCTCCACAGAAAGGTTCTACTCGAATCGGGGTTAACATTAAGTGGCAGTTTATGACCCAGGATCATCTAGCAGGTTTGGATCCTGAAAAATCTGCACTTGATGTTTTCAGAGATGTGCTTAAATGGCCTGAAAATAAATGCAGAGCATGTCTTGCGCGATATGGGATAAAAGTTAATCTAGTGAAACAGCCCTTAAGAGTATTTAGCGGTGGTCAGCAAGCTCGCCTTAAACTTGCTCTTACTTTTGCTCAAGAACCAGAATTTCTGATACTTGATGAGCCAACAAACCATGTCGATCCTCCAACATGGGAGGCGATTGTCGAGGCAATTCAGGCATATCCCGGTACGGTATTAGCTATAACTCACGATCGTGAGTTTATAGACACTATCGCAGAAAAGTTATGGGTTTTGGGAAATCGTAAGATTGATGTAGAAATCGGTAATTTATCTGATTATCTAGATCGCAAGAGGTAAAAAAGTTTAATTTCTTGTATTGCCCGCCAAAATTGGAGTTTCAATTAGGCGGGCTTTTCTATTGACAAAATGGGTAAATTGCTTTATATTAAATTGACATTCATGATGTT
>CAZMNQ010000061.1:0-6116 GCA_964567695.1 uncultured Bdellovibrionales bacterium | reverse complement strand
AATTTTGAGCTATCCAGTAGGGTCTTGGTAACAGTTTTTATGAGCTAATAGGAGGTATTGACTTATGCGCCTGAGTATGATATATTGTAATGTCTACCGGCGAATTTTTTTAGTACCTTTCATCATAAAAAAAGAAGAGGAGAACAGCACATGAAAGATTTTTGGAATATCGCATTGGCATGGTCATATTCTTTGGTGGCCCTGATTGCTTTATTGGTTTGCGGTCTGGTTCTAATAAGTGGAATCGGATATGTGATCTTTAAGGCAGCGGTTGTTACAGAGGTCAAGAATTATCAAGTGTCCTTCCAATTTGATCATTGGGGTGACAAAGGCGGGAAAGTCGTAATTAAAGTGAATGACGAACTCGATGGTCAATCCAACAATAAAGTGGTTAGCGAAAACAAGTTCTCGACAAGGGCTTTACCGAAGAAGACATACAAGCGAGGTTGGGTTATTGCTAACCCATTCAAGAGTGATGTGTACACCATCGATTTGCGCCCAATGCAGGTTCAGATGAATGCTAATTCGCGTGTTCTAAACGCAAAGTTGATTCAGTTTGATCCTGCGGGACTTCAGACATTCCTGAGTTGGCACGGACTCGACAATTATGAGGGTCCAGGAGGATCGTCTTCTGGCAGTACGCCATTCAGCGAGATATTGCGGAGCTATGCTTATGATGGCAATAGCTATCCTTTCCTTAGGGTCTTGCGGGAGCTTGGGAACGCGAATCAATCGAATCCTTTTGACAGTGAGGCTCAAGAGGTAGATGTGAATAACGCACCAGCCCAGACGGAGTTTCAACTCACTGAGCCGAAGAAGGAGGCAAAATGAAAAAATACACGCTGGCCATCATCAGTCTAATTCTTTTGGCTAGTTTCTATTTCCCTTTTGTGCACTACCAGCGCCCTCACCACATAGCAATTATGTGGAACAAAATTACAGGACAATTTTGGCTGGAATCGAAGAGTGGTTTGCATTTTTCTGCACCATGGGTTTTTGCGGCAAAGATTGATACGCGGCCACTTCGTGTCAGTATTCCTTCGGCAAGTCGTAGTTTCAATGCCAAGCTGGTTCGATTCAACCCAGCAGCCTATCTCGAATTTATTGCAGTTGAGGGTACGCGCTACTATTGGTGGGATAACAGGATATCATTTAATGGAGGATATGAAGAAGAGTTTCGTGGAATGAAGGATATTTTACGGGGTTATGCATATAGTCTCAAGCAATATCCCTTCGTGGTCACTGTTCGCGATTACGAATAATTGCGGCAACAAAAAAAGACGGCAGGCTCATGTAAATCATGGACCTGCCGTTTTACTTTTTATAGTATTTAGCAATGACAATCCTCGACTAAGTTTGTTACGTAGCATGCTACATAACAAGCACCACGCCCACCAAAAACCAACCAAAAATAGCTGTTGAGCAAACGAAAAAATCTGTCGAAGCGGGCGGATCAAATAATTACTGAATTAAAAATATGCAATAAAAAAAACGGAGACACGCG
Organism: uncultured Bdellovibrionales bacterium; assembly: GCA_964567695.1. Taxonomy (GTDB): domain Bacteria; phylum Patescibacteriota; class Minisyncoccia; order Moranbacterales; family UBA2206; genus UBA2282. The sequence goes on along the minus strand of CAZMNQ010000061.1, from coordinate 4,612 downwards.
TAGCGCATCTCCTAGGTTTTCGGAGTTCTCTGCATGTCAGATGACTATGTTGGCAAGGTCGGCTGTGTAGCGATCTCGGCATCGTTTATTCCGTGTGATTTCAAAAAATCGATGGCCAGCTTTCGTTTTTGACTGAATGCTGTTTCAAAACCAGGGAACTTAGCGATGATAATCGCCAGATCGCCGTTATCATACAGGAAGATCGGTTTGCCATTAATTAGTTTGCGAAACCGTACGAGTTCCGCGGCAATTTGACCAAAAATGTTGAGCTGACCATTGTTGTCAAAAAGATGTTGAATGGCTATGTCGGGAAATGCTTCTCCCAACGCTTTTCCTTCCGGGCTGTTCATTCTGATGTCGTCCATGATTTTCCTCCCGTTGATGGATTTTTTGTCGAAATACCAAAGAATAACCTCGGATTGGAGAATATCATTGCTTGAAAATTATGTCAATTGGGCATTGGCTTTTACGCGAAAAAGTGGTAATTTTAATTTATGGATAAAAAATATCAAAAAATTTGGAAAGAGGCAGTGAAATATCTGCGAGGTGGAGTGAGGAAGAATTTTGTGATTCATGCGGAAGGCGTAGTGAAAGCGATGGAGATGATACTCAAAAAGGAAAAAGGCGATGCGGACATTTTGATTTTGGCGGCGATGCTTCATGATGTTGGCTGGTGTAGTGTGCCTGAAAAATTTCAAATGGCCGAAGACAAAAAATTGAAACAGGAAGGAATGCAACTGCACATCAAAAATGCCGGACCGAATGCGCGAAAAATTTTGAGAGAAATTGGCTATCCTGAAGATAAGATTAAGAAAATTGCGTCGATTGTGATGGCGCACAAATCCAATCCGCGAAAATCTGATAAACGCATCCTGATTGATGCAGATGCTCTCTCGGATGTTTTTCGAAAACAATTTGCGAGTGATATGGCGGCCTATGAAAACACAGCTCAAGAGTTATATGATTTCAGAAAGAATAATAAATTTTACACAAAAACCGCTAAAGAAATTTTTGAGATAGAAATTAAAAAAAGAGTTAAGGAGTATAAATTAAATGGCTGAAAAAATTATGAATATCCAATCAATCAGCGGTGATTATAAATCTTTTCTAGATAAAATTTTTCAGAACTTGAAAGACTCCGGTTTTGCCTTGGATGAATTCAAGGAGCTGGATCATATTGCATGTCGGACGGAAACTATTGAAAGATATGAGGAAATAAAAAAAGAGCTGGTTGATTTTTCCGCAGCGTATGATGACAAAATATTTGGCGGCCGATTGATTTTGATTTGTCGTTTGAAAAACCCGTTGGTCTATGGAGAATTTTCGATTGCAGGTTTTGAACTGTTGGCGCCTAAACCTGAAAACAGATTCAAGGAAGGCTTGGAGCACGCCGAATTTGTTACAAAAATCCTACTGCCGGAATTTCGAGAAAAACACAATGACATTAATTTTGATTTGCGCGCCTATGACCGTGAAGATAATCCAGAGCTTGTAATTGAATTTGGAGATTGTGCGGCCAAATTCCATGCGCAAAGCTTGCTGGAGATTAGAAGTGTATAAGGCCATTTGACAGCAAAATGGTGTAGTGATACAATATCATTATAAAACACTTTGTTAACAAAAATATTATGCAAAAAAATCAAAACGCACTAGCCATTTTTGAAAATTTTAAAATTCGTCGGCATTATGATGAAAAGACTGAGACTTGGTATTTTTCAGTGATTGATATTGTGGCAGTTCTATTAGATCAAGTTGATTATAATAAAGCTAAAAGTTATTGGACTACGCTAAAAAACCGCTTAAAACAGGAAGGAAGTGAAGTGGTCACAAAATGTGACCAGTTGAAAATGCTAGCTCAAGATGGAAAAATGCGCGAAACTGATGCGGCTGATGTCGAAACAATTTTGCGTCTCATACAATCGGTTCCATCTAAAAAAGCTGAGCCAGTGAAAATCTGGCTGGCGAAGGTTGGCTATGAAAGAATGCAAGAAATGACCGATCCGGAAAAAGCCTTGAATCGTTCTAGAGAATATTGGCAAAGACTGGGTAGGAGCAATAATTGGATTCAACAGAGAATGATGGGGCAGGAGACGAGAAATAAACTGACGGACTATTGGAGTGATAATGAAGTGAAAAAGGGCGAGGAGTTTGCGATTTTAACTAACATTATTCATGAGGAGTGGACTGAGTTATCTGTAAAAAATCATAAAAATTTGAAAGGCTTGAAAACACAGAATTTGCGCGATCATATGAGTGAAGAAGAATTGATTTTCACCGCACTGGCAGAACTCTCCACTAGAAGAATTGCCGAGACTGATATGACAAAGGGCTTGGAAGAAAATAAAATACCGGCGAAAAAGGGTGGTCGGATTGCCAAAGACGCGCGACTAGCTCTTGAACAAAAAACGGGAAAGAATGTGATAACCGGTAAAAATTTTCTAACTTCATCGAAATCTGCAAAAAGACTGAAAAAATAAAAAATTGTCGGTGCTTTTTTATGAATTGGCTTTTATGCGAAAAAGTGGTAGTTTTAGAATATAATAAAAAGTAAATAATTTTTTTATACCACTATGTATTGGAAAAGCGTTTTTAAAAAAGGGTGGGAATTAGTTTTATCGACTTGTTCAGTTCAAGGTGAGCCTAATGCAAATATTGTGATTTCACTGGGATTTCATGATGATAAACTGTTAGTCGCAGATGCTCAGATATGCGTAGTTGCTAAGAGAGATGGTCTGTATTGCCGAATTAAAGATACTGTTGAAATTTTTAATTCCGGAAAATACCTCGATATTTGTAAAAGTGCAGATAAAAAAATCCTGCCCGAAATGCAATTTTGATAACAGTCAATGAAGTTTTTGATTTAGATAAGGTAAAAAAAATTATTTAAAAGGGCTACAAAATTAACAGCGCCATCGTGATCACAGTTTCTAAAATAAAAAAACTTTTGTCATAAAATAGGTTTAATAGAATCCTTAAAAGTTTTGGGAGGAGTTTTTTGATTTGACAAAAACAGTAAAGAGCAGTATGATGAATTTTCTGTAGAGGGTAGTTGTTTATATCATAATTATGGCTGAAAGGCCAACGATGGGGGTGGGACATGTTAAAAATCTGGGGTTTGCACGGACTTATCTGTGTGGTCGGCGCAGGATGCTCAAGGATGCATAAAGGTTCGGCTGTCGGAAAATATGAACTTTGGAACGGAGGGATGGCGGTTGCCTCCCGTTACACCGGCGAAAAAACTCCGGATGTAATTTTTCCTGAGAAAGTAGTTTTCGACGACGATGCTTTGCGTTCGTTTGTCGAAAGGCTGTTGCGGGGAGAATCAATTGTCGTCCAAATGGGAACAGGCGATAGTCTCTGCATATTGGAGTGGAACATCATCAAGTCAGCTTAATTTTGGTTGGCAAGAAATTTTTGGGAGGATGACTTATGAGCAAAAAAGTTTTTGCTGTGCTGGCCTTTGTGATGTTGCTGTGTCTTGGCAATGTTGCCGTGGCAACTGCGGAAGACTATGTGTTCACCTTTAGCCGGATTTTTTATTCATCGGATCGGGGGATCACAGTGAAGTTCTATGTGGACGCGGTGGACGGAAGCCGGCTGATTCCGGAAGGTTCAGCTGAATATGCGTCCACGCATATGCCGACATACATTTCTATGAGCGTGAACGGCAAGCATCACGCGCATGGACCGGTTTCGGTCATCGAGGAAACGCAATCTCTCGGCGGACCGGACAAAAATTTGAAAAGGTCGCGCCCGTACATTTTGTACGATGATTTTTCCGAGGATGAATATGCAATCGTTGCTGGCAAAAAAATGGAAGTGACTTTCTATGCGTATGAAACTGCATACGCAAGAACGATTACTTTCGGATCAATGCCGGCTAAGCTGAAAGCAGACCATCGTCATTAAACAAGTTCTCGCAGCGACGAGGCGTCAGGGTTACCTTTTTGGGTAGCCCTGCTTTTTTTATAAAACAAAGCAAATATTTTTTAGACAAAAAAATCAGGCCTAGCGATGTTGCCGCTAGGCCCAAGACTGTGTCATCGGAATTATCACGACGACGACTTATTATTGTTGAGGGGAATCAGCCAGGGATCCCCACCTACTTCAGAGGGAACTTCCAGGTAGAGCAATCGTTTTGATTGCTCTTTTGAAATATGAAAAATCATTTTTTCTTTAGTGTTCTGGAAAACACTAAAGTATTCCCCTTGCGAAGTTATAAGTCTCGGAGTGCTTTTGTTAAATTTTTTTGACCCGATGGCTTTTTTTACGCTTTTTTCATCAAATATAGCTTCGCACATGCTACTGGAGTCTGCCTGGGTAATAATCAGCAGCACGGGCTTGCTTGTCATGTGATCAAGAATGATCCATGCGCCAAGGATAGTTATTAGGATTGCCAAAAAAATGGAACCAATAACTCTCCCAAAATTATTCTTGTTCATGGTATATTCCCCCGAATGTTAGGTTGACAACGAACTTCTCCACTTCTATCATAACTATATATTATACGCCCAAACCGGCGAAAAGTCAATGGTAGGGCGGAACGAGGCTTGATAGGGTAATGTGTCAATACATTTTGGGATTTCTTGATTTCAAAAAATTACCGAAATGG
>CAZMNQ010000060.1:0-6136 GCA_964567695.1 uncultured Bdellovibrionales bacterium | reverse complement strand
TCTTCCTTGTAACACATTTTTCTCACTGACTTTCTTCTCGTCTTTATCAACATTTTCACTCTTCGAAATTTTCTTTTCTATTTGCAAATCATTCAGTATTGTTATTTCTTTTTTAGCCATACTTTTTATCATTCGCCCAACATCTTCTTTATTTTTCCAAATTCCTTGTTTTCTATAAGACGCGGGTCAATAATTCGGGAAGCGGCAACCTTGTTATATATGAATGTAAAAAGAAAGTAGAGTACCGATCCGGATAAAATTGCTGTTCCGCCGAATCTTAGCAGGTCAAAAAAAGCGAAACTGATACTTTCTCCATGCAACACAGATAAGCCAGATTTATCAAATAGATTTATTTCAAATCCATAAACTGATCCCATAGCAATAATCGAAGCAATCGCACTAATAACGAAAATGAATTGTAGAATATTTAATTGCTTCTGGGTTCCTTCTTGATACAACAGATTGATTAGATTGAATGTATTTGAGACATAATTTTCGGTCATACTCCAAAGATTTTTTATATAACTTGATGTTCGCTTCAATGATTCTAATGACTCCATGAAATGGCGCGTTATTTTATCATCAGATTTTAGCTTGATAATTTGAGCACATTCTACTGCCTCATTATTTAAAACATTATCAATTTGTTCAAGGCGCGATTTGAAAAATATTATTTCATTATTAACTTCCATAAGTGTGTCACGATTAAGTGATAAATCGCGATAGCGTATTTTTCCTTTCGATTTTACCTTATCAACTTCCTCCCAAATAAATCGATGCAGATCAAGAACTTTTTGAAATTGGCTTTTTGCATCATTGAGGAGATAGAAAGTTCTAACCAAATCAATACTATTCTTAGCATTTCCATTTATGACAATCATGCTCTTTCCGTAATAAATGCTGGATTCGTTATTGCTTATTTCCTGCCCAATTTCTTCATTATGTTCTGCAAAAAATCTTTCAATTTCCTGTTTTGTTGCTCCTTCCGTCAGAATAACATACGGCAAGACTGATTTCAGTGCAATAAATATTTTAGGAATTGGCGCGCCCTGACTATACAAAAAACCAAAAGCTTCAAACATTTTATTCAGGGTAAAATCAACCAGGGATTTCATTTCTTGGTTTATTTTTTCAGGAAGAGGTTCAATACCCATTAGAACTAATCCGTTTTCATGATATTCGAGATCGTATTTGCCTAATTTGGCAACAAGAATTTCATGTCCTCTTTCTTTAGTTATCGAAATAGCAGATGGGTTGAGATCTTTTTTGTATTTCAATAATTTTTCCTTGTTTAGGGATAGATGGCTTCTGCCCTCAGTAAGAAAAAGGTGAAGTTCCCTAAGATGCAATTGAGTTCTCGAGTACCAACTACCAATAAATATTTTTTTAATTTCTATCATTTTAATTGATGTTTTTTTATGATTTATGATTTTATTTCTTTTACTGCTCCCTCCAATTGTATTCGTAGGATGGATTTTCACCATTTGTAGGAAAATATTTATCAACCAAACTTTTGGCAATCGAAACAAACCGCTGTTGCGTTTCATCCTTATTTTTCGTAACCTTGGAAACTTCATTTTCAGCAAAACCAATATCCCGCTTCCTATCCTTTTTTGTAATACCATTTCTCTTCCTCCAATTGTCCAGAGCTTCTGCAGGATCTCCTCCGACATAATACACTAGGTGCTTTGGCTTTGATTCCGGATGTTGTTGAAAATAATTTTCCCAATATTCTTTTGATGGCACCGGATCCGCGGCTAATTTGTAAAGGCTGAATTTATTTTCTCGACAATACTCTGCTATTATTTTTTCATATTCATTCTTTTCATTTTTAGCACCCCATATTTTTGCTAGTTTTTTAAGGATATTTTCGTCTGACAATATTTTTTTCGCAACTTCATCCTTTATGCCAAAACTGTCAAATCTCTTCTCTGTGGCCTCTCCTCTTTCATTCTCAGGTAAATTATCTATTTTATACTGTCTCTGAATGAAATCTTGAACAAAGCCAAGCTGATCAAACCTAGCTTTTAATATTTCCTGCACGCCTTCCGCCAGAATGGGCCTTTTACTTTCGTCAAGCTCATATCGCGATCCGGTTTTCAGATCTACTTTCGCATCTTTCGGAATAAAAGCAATTCCCGCATCAATTGACAACCCTTTTTCTATATCTGGAAAAACATACTGGTCATTGTTATAGCTATCGGTATATCCATCCATTTCGACTTCTGCCAGATTCCCAGCAAACTCATACTGTGAAGCGATTAAGGCCGATGGGAAAGCGAAAAAAACTTCATTATTTCTTTCACTGCCATAAAAACTATCAGCAACATCTTCAACAGCAAAATGCACCGCAGTTAAGTCGGCAAAGCTATTTGGATCTCCCGTTGCCCCACTTACAAATCTCCCATTGATTCTTCCTAGTGCTTCATTTCGCGAAGAACAATTCTCTAGCTCTAAATATTCAGCGACAGCTTCTTCTTTGGAATTTTCTTGTAACTTAATACCCAAGGCGGATTTAAGGTTTTTCTTTTCAAGTACTTTGTATAAAGTGTCATGATACTCACCTAAGCCAGCCTGATGATTATTAAGGTTTGCATGATCACGAATGCCGTGCCTAGTCACATGCGTAAGCATCTCTCCGGGAAATCGCTGCAGAAGCGTAGCATAGTCTTCCATTGAAAGTGAAGTAAGATTTTCTCCTGTGAAATTTTCCGCAATATCTTCTTTGGAGTATGGCAACTCCGCCCATTTCTTCTTTTCTTTGACATAAAAATCCGCAACCATTTTTCTGGTCTCCTCTAGATCCTGTCTGCCTGAGATTGATTCTGAGAGATCATACTCAATGGAAGAATGCTTTCTGCGCTGCGACTGTAGCTCTCCTTCAATTTTTTTTATAGCAAAGAAATCTTTTATTTTAATCAAAAAGTTTGCGTCATTATACGATTCGACTTGATCTCGTAGAGCTTCAATTTTTTTGATGGTTTCACTTTTTTCTTGCTCTATTTCTTCAATTATATTTTTGTCCGCAAAATGCCTTCTCCTTTTTTCACGGATTTCTTGAGCAAGTCGAGATCGCTCCTTCGGAGATTCTCGTTTTGAAAAATTTTTTATAAATCGTGACTGATCTTCCATGGTTATATTTTCCACAAATTAGTTTTCGGTTAAATTCATGTAGGCATGAGCTTCCACGGCCTCAGGATTTTCCTTGAATGATTCATATAGCGCCTCGCCCATTCTGCAAACATCGCTATCAAGATTTAACAAGTCGAGCTTGTCAGTCAGTGAACTTTGGGACATAATATCCTCCAGTGTTATAGAATTTATTCTTTCCTTGATTGAATTTTTATCCTCCTCCGGCAATTGAACTCTCTCCACAGAAAGACGGAGCAAACTTTTCAAGTCACTGACGCTTTCTCTAAATTTCTTTCGCTCATCTAAATTCATATCTTTCAATATTTCAATGGCGCATGTTCTAGCCAATTCCTTATTGATAGCAATGTCATCCAACTTTTCCTGATCAACAATATTTTTTTCATCCGGAAAAAGACCTGCCAATAAGTCGCGCGTTTCGCTTATTAATTCCCGACTATGTTCGGATAATTCCTTCCTCTCATTTTGCATAGATTTCTTTATATTGTCCTCTGGTTTATAATTTCTCTCGCTGATCATCTTGGCTAAATTTAATAATTATTCATTTTTTCCATAATCACTATATATTTCTCGGCGTCGAATTTTATACTTATCAGCATCCTTTTCCATCTTGCTCAACATAGCCATTTCTGCCTCGGTTGCAGATTCTTTTTTCTGAATTGCCTTCATTCTGTTTTCTATGGATTTTTGCCTTCTGGACAATATTAAGTCTTTGCGGCTAAATTCAACAAATTTTTTATCCGTAACTATATTTTCGATTCTTTTTTGATAGTCTGTTTTTTCCGCTGATTTTTTGTCTCCAATCGCCAACTCTATTATAACATTTTTTCCTTCAATTTTCTCTTGATTCAACATTTCATCAGTAATTTGCTCCTTTTCTTTGCCCTCCAAATCGCCAATAAATTTTTTCAGCTGATCATAGGATTGCTGTCCAAATAGCCCAACTGCTTCCTGATGTATCGCTGATTCTTGAACCTTTATATTAACTTTCCCATTTTGACCGATTGAAACTTCAGGCCTATTTCCACAAATACGCCCCACCGAAAATTTATAACTATTTTCACCTAGGCCGGACACCGCTTTTGTGAGTGCCTCCTTGTCATCCTCCGAATAATTTTCATTACCTTTAATATCGGCAACCAGTTTGTTTTTAACATTTTCAATCATGTCTTTGTCTCCAATTTCTCCGGCTGTTTTAAGCAAACGCATCGCCTTCAAGGATTCCGGCACAGAGTATAAGAGTTCCGGCAATTTATCTTCAAAGGCGTGTGTATTGTCAGCCAAATGAATTGCTGACAATAAATTCTCTTTCCGAGCTGACGGATCTCCATCGTTAACATGAAATTCAACTTTTGAATCATCGTGCTCCAAAACTCCTTGATGCAAGGTGGCAAGCTGCTCTTTGGAAAAAATTTTCCCCAGCGCATCATCTGGGCTTTCACCCATTTGTCGCAAAATTTTTGCTGAAAGCAAATTATGACCTTTGTCGGCTGGCAGATTGCCCTTATTAACTTCCTCTCTGACTGGATCAGTAGCATATCCAAGATCGTGCATAAGCATAATTTGATGACCCATCATCCTATCAATCGCTTTGACCTCCTGTCCTTTTTCCGCCAAGCTGTCCAGCATCTGCTCGGTCATTTTGATATTAAACCCAACCACATGTCGAATACCGTGATCGCCAAGCATATTTTCTGAAGCTACGCGATCCTGAAAAGTCATCATCTCGACATTTTTTTCAACTAATTTTAATATTTCAGAAGCATCTACATCCTTGCTTATATCGCCCTCAGCTTGAGCCTGCTCCATGAGGCTGAGGTAGCGTTCGGTTTGCATCGCCATTGTCTCGTGCTTTTCAGGATTAAATCGCCCTTTTTCTTTATTGAGAAACAGCGCATCAAGACTATCTTTAATTTTATCCTGAATAATCTTTTTTGTTTCAGGATTAAATTTCTGGTTTTCCAACTCAGGAATAGCCTCCTTTTTTATACCACTTACCGCCACATATTCTGCGATTTGTTTTTGAATATAATCTGCGTTACTTCTCTCATCATCATATCGCTTGTCCAACCCTTTGGCCTTCTCGACTTTTTTCGATAAATACACTTGCTCACTCTCCGCCAGCGTTTTTTCAGCTTCCTTATTTTCTTGTTTTTCTTCGGGAATTTCAACTCCCGCCTCTACATTTTCATTGATTTTCTCTTCCTGGGTGGATTCCGGTTGCACCTCCACAATTTTGCTAATTTTTTCTTTTGTTTCTTGGGTAAGCGCGTCAATTTCTTCTTGTTTTGTCTGTAGATTTTTTCCGACCTGCATTTCTTCGGCGACTTGATCAATTTCTTCCTTTTTTAATTCAAGTTTTGTTCCTGCCTGAACTGCATTTTCAAATTCCTGCTTTCCCTCTGAAGCAGCATTTTCTCCGACTTTCGTAATCTCGCTCTCGCTTTCTTTTGCAAATGCTTCGACTTGTTCAGGACTGACACTTGCCTCGGCGCTTTCCACCGCTTTTTTCTCAGCAGCCAGCTCCTCCTTTTCTTCATTTTTTGTTCCAGTTGCCACTTGTGCAAATTTATTTTCCATCTGTCCCATAAAAATATCCTTTAATTACTCATTAGTTTATGCCACTAATAAGAGAACGGATTTTATCCATTTTCTTTTCCTCCAGTTTTTTGATAAACCCAGCGACAATTTCGTCCTGCTGATCGCGAAGTTTTTTAATTTCATCCATATATTCAGCATGAATAGCCTCGATTTCCGCAACCTTTTTTTGATTATCGTTTTCTAAAGACATAATAAAAAAAATTAATTTTTATTAACCGTTATTTTTTGAAATATGCATCCGGACCTTCGGTTATGATTTTATTCACCGCCCGATAATCTTCGGGTGAATTTCCAAAAAGAGGACCTGCCATATTTTTATTTTTTCTAACAATTGCTTCTATCACATCCCTATCTTTTTCGATGCCCGCATTCATAGCCAAAATTC
>CAZMNQ010000059.1:0-6532 GCA_964567695.1 uncultured Bdellovibrionales bacterium | reverse complement strand
GAGAAAAAGGTTGCCGCCAAAGAAATCTTTGGCTCGAACCTGCGCTTGGCGAGCCGCGCCGTGCGCGGCGAGCCAGTGTTTCCGTTCTCTGCCACGCTTCGCGCGGCCGAATCGGTCGGGCAAAAATCGGAAAGTTTGATCTTGGTGGGACCAGCTGGATTCGAACCAGCGACCAAGCGGTTATGCTTCTTACTATTGCTTTCGCAACCTCTTTCGAGTTTGTAGTCTGGACTATCCCTTCATCCCGAGTTGCTCGGGATGTCTGCCATCTAGTCTCTACACTTTCAACGACACAGTGTCGAAGCTTAGCTCGGGATTATCATGTTTCTTCTAAAACGAAGACTTCCCCGAATTTGACAAATGTTCACTTAAAAATTACTTCTTAAGCAGCCCTGCAAAATTATTCAATATTGTGTTATAATACAGTTATGAATAAAAACATAATCTGCATAGTTTGCAACAACCCTCTTGGCGGCAGACAAACAAAATATTGTTCGCCTACTTGCAAAAATAGCGTTAATCAATCCTATCCTCTGCAACAAGCACGAGGATGGAAAAGAAAAGCTGTTTGCGTAAAAAAGCTTGGAGGTTGTTGTTCTATTTGCGGATATAAGAAAAATTTTGCAGCTATGACCTTTCATCACAAAAATCCAAAGAAAAAGCTTTTTCAACTCGATACTCGAGCCCTATCAAATCATAAACAAGACTTAATAGATAGGGAGCTTAAAAAATGCATTTTAGTGTGTAATAATTGTCATGCTGAACTTCATCATCCGAAACACAACTTAGAATTATTTGTTTGAGCCGCCTGCTCTACCACTGAGCTATGGTCCCAATTAATATATTTTAAATGAACTTTTGTGTATTTCCTTCGTGTTTACACTGAGCGAATTCGCTTCAGCAAATGAGTCGAAGTGTGGGTCTGTGCAGAATTGAACTGCATACCTCTACAATGTCAATGTAGCGCTCTAACCAAGTGAGCTACAAACCCGCTATTCTATCATTTTTTTGGCCGAACTTAGACTCACTTCATTAATCTTAATTTAAAAAAACCATTCAGTCAAACAAAAACTGCTTAGCTAGCAGTTTTTGTTTAGATTTAAAGTTGTCTATATATTATCAACCGGATTTGGAGTGGGAACAGCTTCTGGAATGGGCTCTTTCTTGGTTTCTTTTTCTTTATCCTCAGGTTGAATTTCTTTGTCAGTTGGATTGATTGGCGCTGGTCGATTCAGATCAGGTTTAATTTCCGGTACTTTTTCTCGGGGCTTGATACCCATAATGATATTGAATTCTTCCTGTTCCATCGTTTCTTTTTCCAGTAAGACTGCGACAATCTTATCTAACATAGCCTTTTTTTCAACAAGAATTTTTTCAGCGACAACATAAGCATCGGCAATGAATTTAGTTACTTGTTTGTCAATGTCTTCAGCCGTTTTTTCGGAATAATTTTTTTCTTCATGCATTTCCTTGCCCAAGAAAACCATTTCTTGCTTGTGGCCGAAAGTTCTTGGCCCCAGTTCGCTCATGCCATAGCGTGTAACAAGGTTTCTGGCCATATTTGTGGCTCTTTCCAAATCATTGGAAGCGCCCGTGGTAACATCACCAAAGAAAAGTTTTTCACTGACATAACCGCCGAGCAAAACTGAAAGTTCGTCAATAAAATAATTTTTACTCAACAAATGCTTGTCTTTAGTAGGTGCGCTCAAGGTATAACCGCCGGCATGGCCACGGGAAATAATGGAGATTTTTTGCACTGGGTCAGCGTTTTTTAAACTGGCACCGAGCAAAGCATGACCAGCTTCGTGATAGGCGATGATTTTCTTTTCATCTTCATCGATGACACGGCTTTTTCGTTCCGGTCCAAGAATGACTTTTTCAATTGCTTCAACCAATTCGGGCATAGCAATGTCTTTCTTTTCTCGGCGAGCAGACAGAATAGCAGCTTCATTTAGGAGATTAGAAAGATCGGCGCCGGAAAAGCCGGATGTCCGTTCAGCGATAATACGCAAGTCAACATCTTTTTTAAGGGGCTTGTTGGCGGAATGAATCTTTAAAATTTCCATTCTTTCTTCAATATCTGGCAAATCCATCGTGACGCGTCGGTCAAAGCGGCCAGGGCGAAGCAGCGCTGGGTCAAGTACATCCGGTCGATTGGTGGCTGCGATGACAATGACATTGGTGTTAGTGTCAAAACCATCCATTTCAACCAGGATTTGATTTAGGGTTTGCTCTCTTTCATCATGTCCACCGCCTAGTCCGGCGCCACGGTGTCGGCCAACAGCATCAATTTCATCAATAAAGACAATCGCCGGCGCATTCTTTTTAGCTTGTTTGAAAAGGTCTCGCACGCGAGAAGCTCCCACACCGACAAACATTTCCACGAATTCTGAGCCGGAAATATTGAAAAAGGGCACATTAGCTTCACCGGCGACAGCTTTGGCAATCAAAGTCTTGCCAGTTCCGGGCGAACCCAGTAAAAGAACGCCTTTAGGAATTTTTGCGCCTAATTTTATAAATTTAGCAGGGTGTTTCAGAAATTCAACAATTTCAAATAATTCTTCCTTAGCTTCCTTAGCACCAGCCACATCCTTGAAAGTGGTGCGGTGTCTTTTGTCTTTTGGATCGATCATTCTAGCTCGTGAAGATCCAAAGGACATCGCTTGATTGTTGCCCTTCTGGGCTTGTTTAAGCATAAACCAGATAAAACCAGCGATTAATAAGAACGGCAAGAGAAACGGCAAAATTGTGCCAAGCCACAGGGAGGAAGAAGCGTTGCTTTTAATGTCAATGTTAACAGCGGCCAATTTTTCCGTATCCACGCCATAATTTTTCAGAGACTCAGTGATGCCAGTTTCACTTTCTTTAACAGAGTTTTCTGTTTTGCCATCAGTCATTTCTATGACCAGATTATCTCCATCAACCACAATCTTTTTGATTTGGCTGTTGTTTATTTGGGAAACCAGAGTGCTGAGGGAGATGTTGGTTGGTTTTTCTTGTGGTCCGCTGTACAGAACAAACAGGCCTGAGATAAGCAATAAAGTTAACAATATTAGGCTGATATTTTTGGCTAATTTTTTCATTTATTCCTTTAGAAGTTGCAAATCCCGATGAATCGGAGGTGCAAATTCAATTTATAATTTACTGATAGTAACTTTATCACCTTTTCGCATCATTTTCAAGCCCTTAAATACTACAATCTGGTTTTTGCCCTTAGTGCTTTTTAAAGCTTTCAAAATCTCTTCGATATGCGCTGCTCCAATATCTTTCAAGTTGAATTTTTGTTGCTCAATGTGCCTCAGTAACAGCCGGCGTTGCAAGGCTGGATGCAAACCGAGGATTTTTTTGGCACTCAATTGTGATTGCATATTAACTAATTTTTCCACAGCATCATTGATAAACGAAGAATCTTCAGCAATGGAAGTTGTCGCTGAAAAAAGAGTTTGTCGGATTTTGGGATTGAAATTTTTTTCTAAAAACGGCAGGAGTTTATTTCTGATTTTATTGCGCAAAAATAAATTTTCCGCATTCGTCCTATCCGTCCTATATGTCGCATCCGTCTTATTTAAATATTCCAAAATTTCTTGACGCGTTGTGCTCAAGAGCGGGCGAATAATTTTTCCTGATTTATATTTCATTCCCGACAATCCTTGTAATCCGGAGCCGCGCAGCATTCGCATTAAAAAAGTTTCCACTTGGTCATCGGAGTTATGCGCGACAGCAATCAAATCAAATTTATATTGCTGTCTGATTTTTTCAAAAAAATCATAGCGCAGGTCGCGCAAATAATTCTCTGAAACATTTTTGAGGTTGAACCTTGACGATTCTTTTAGCGAACTCAAATGTTCAACCTTGGAGTTGTTAAACTTTAAAATTTCAATTTCTAAATTATATTTTTCCGCCAAATCACGCACGAATTTTTCATCGCGTTCACTGTCTCGTCCTCGCAAACCATAATTAACATGAGCAATGATCAGCTCTAGTGCATAATTTCTCTGAATCTTGGCAAAAATATCCAAGAGGCAAACCGAGTCAGGTCCGCCGGAAATTCCCAAAACAATTTTCGAACCTTTTTGCCAAAGATCTTGTTGATGGGAAGTGTTTTGAAATTTTTTAACTAAGTTTTTCATCAGCAATTTTTTTTATTATGTCTGCAACTTTTTTGATTGCTTCTTCGAGCTTGCCCTCTTCATTAATTACTTTGAAATCATAAATATCTTCGTGCTTCATCCATTCTTTGGTGTATTTCATTCTTTCATCGATATATTCCTCATTGACGGAATCACGGCGCATAATTCTTTGTTTTAATATTTCTAATGACGGTGGGGCTATGTAGATAGATTTTATTTCAGGAAATTTTTCTTTTGCAGTCATGACTCCTTTGTATTCTATTTTCCAAAGGCCAATGTTTCCGCTCCCGCTAACTCTAGCCAGTTCATTTTTGGTTACACCATAGAAATGGTTATTATATTCTTGGGCATATTCTGCGAGATCATCTTGGGCAATTTTGTTTTTAAATTCTTCCTGGGATATAAAATAATAGGGGCTTTTTTGTGATTCACCTGGGCGCATAGCGCGAGTCGTGGTCGTGATTACGCGCTCAATGTTAAAATATTTATGTAATCCATTAATAATGGAATCTTCCCCGGCGCCGGATGGTCCGGAAATAATGAAAATATTAGAATAGGACATGTTATTTATAAATAAAATTTTATTATAATAGTATAATACCATTAAAAGAAATAATCAATAAGTCCTGTGGTGTTTGTGGGAACAAAAAAGCTTCGACACCGGTCGAAGCTTTTTATGTTTGAAGATTACCTATTCCTTATCTTCTTTTTTGGCTTTCTTGACAATTTTTTTCTTCTTTTCTGTTTCTGGCAAAGCTTCTTCTCCGGTCGAGGCTTCTTTTTCTGCCTTAGCAGGTTTCTCTTTTTTGGCTTTCTTGTCGGTTTCAGCTAAAACAAGACCCATTCGATGTTCTCTTGGCTCAACAGAGAGGATTCTCCAATTATATTCCTGTCCAGATTTGATTATGTCCTCGATATTTTTGTTAGGAAACATCTCTGAAATTTCGCTGATATGAGCTAATCCATGAATGTCACGGTCAAGATAAACAAAGGCTCCAAAAGGATTAATCTTATTGACTGTTCCCTTGACTATATCACCAACATTATATTTTTTAGTCACAACACTCCAAGGATCTTTTTGCAAAGTTCGAATGGACAGAGAGATTTTATCATTATCAATGCCGATTATCTTAGCCCGTACTTTATCACCAACTTTGACGATATCGCGTGGATTTTCAATTAGTTGCCAAGCTAGTTCTGAAATATGAACTAGACCCTCCAGCTTATCTTCTTCCGTCAATTCAGTCTTTTCCGGCTTGGGTTGGAAGAATTTAACAAAAGCACCAAAATCAACCACCCCGCTCACTTCGCCCTCAACTTCATCGCCTACCTTTAGGTTAGAAATTGTTTCACGATCTTTCTCGCTTTGCGCTGCTTTTTCGCTTACAATAAGCTTTTCTGACTCTCGATCAGCGTCCAAAATGCGAACCTCCAGCTCTTTGTTGACCAATTTTTTAAGCAAAACAAGGATCTTATTCTTATCACCATCATCTACGCGGGGATAATTTTTATTGGAAAGTTGTGAAACAGGTAAAAATCCGGAAATTCCGTTGATTTCAACTAAAAGTCCGCCCTTATTGGCGCTAATAACCTTTGTTAGAACCTTTTCTTGGATGTCTCGCTTGCTTTCAATGTCTTCCCAAGCCTTCTCATAGGAAGCTTCCCGCACAGAAAGCTCAATATAACCATCTTCATTTTCCAAATCAATAATAGTGGCCATAACCTTGTGGCCTTCTTTCAATTTTCCGGATCCCATACCATCTTTAATCTCTTTGCCTAATACAATTCCAGTTCCAAACGGGTCAATATCAAGATAAATAGCACTTGAGCCAACTTCAAGGACGGTTCCCTCAACAACATCGTTAATTTTTGGGAATTTTAGATTAGAATCTTCCATGAGCTGCTCCATCACAGAAACTTCTTTTTCTTCAGTAGGCATACTTTTTTTGCTAGTCTTTGTTTGGCTTGTTTCGCTGATTTTATCAATTTTGGTAGCCAAATTGTCTAAAATGTCAGTCATATAATTAGTTTTTAGTTGGTGGTTTGTAGTTCCTGCCTGCCGGCAGGCAGGTTTAGCTATTATTTACCATCCGTGCGATAGGCATCAAATCGCGTTAAATATTATAATGATGCCTTTTATTTACGGTAAAAAAATAAAAATTTCCTTTAAAATAAGGAAACTATTAAGAAGCATAATTTAGAGATTAAGACATCTCTATATTCAATTTTTCTTAATAATTAACCGTACAATAAGTATATAGTAGATTTATAGACTTGGCAAGAGCTAAAGTTAAAAGCTTACTATCTCGACAGAGCGCTAGGCGTATGCTAAAATACCTTTGTAATCATGAAACCCCTGAAGAACTCCCTGTATTTTTACATTAAAAAGTGGTACAATAGAA
>CAZMNQ010000058.1:0-6558 GCA_964567695.1 uncultured Bdellovibrionales bacterium | reverse complement strand
GGTTGTTTGTGTATCAAATTGTCAAGGTTCTGAGCCCCGATGGCTCATTACCATTTCTTCGGTAACATATAATAGTAGCACAAAACGAGATAAAAATCAAGTAGCTGGGCGGTTTTTGGCTGAGATTAGGCTTGATTTGGGGGTAGAATTTTTCGATGTCCTAAAGCTTGGCTTTTCCCCGTCGTCTGCGGCGGACTCCCTGCCTACCGGCAGGCAGGCTCCTCAAAGCCAAGCTTTTTGATTCCCGCAGCGTCGTTTGACAATTTTTGAAATTCTGCTAGACTGAACTTGTAATAGAGAGTGATGAATGGTCCGCATGAGCGGGTCTTTTTTTAAGAAAACTAACAAATTTATAAAAATTATGACAAGAAAAAAAACAACCGAGGTGAAGGAAACACAGTCCGGACGACTGGGTGATTTTGGCAGCGCTATTTCAGCGTTGTGTGAGGAGAAAGGCATTTCTAAAGAAAAGGTCGTGGAAACAATCGAAGCGGCTTTGGCGGCAGCGTATAAAAAAGATTACGGCAAGAAAGGTCAGAACATCAAGGCGATTTTTAATGAAAAAACTGGTGACACCAAATATTTTTTAGTGAAAGAGGTGGTGGATGAAACCGTGCGAGAATTTGTGGAAGAAAAAGAAGAAGGAATGAGTGAGGAAGTTAAGAGGGTGAAGGAGGAAAAGGTAGAAGATGGGGTGGAAAAATTGCCGCACTATAATCCAGAACGAGATTTGACTGTGGAGCAAGCGAAAGAAATAAAAAAAGACGCAGCAGTGAATGATGTGATTGAAATTGAATTGGAACAAAAGAAAGATTATGGACGCGTCGCGGCGCAAACAGCGAAGCAAGTTATTATCCAGAGAATCCGAGAGGCGGAGCGGGATTCAATGTTTGAAGAATATAAAAACCGAGAAGGCGAAATTATTGCCGGTGTGGTGCAACGAGTGGAAGGCCGCAATATTTTTATTGATCTAGGCAAGTCAGTTGGCGTGCTTTTTCCGTCAGAACAAGTGCCAGGAGAAAGTTATCGCATCGGACAACGCTTGAAAGTGTATTTGGCTAAAGTGGAAGCTGGCTCGAAAGGTCCTGGCATCACACTTAGTCGAGTGCATGCGGAAATGATCAAAAAATTATTTGAATTGGAAGTGCCGGAAATTTTTGCCGGGACAGTAGGAATTAAATCCATTGCGCGAGAAGCCGGCGAACGCACGAAACTTGCAGTTTTTTCTGATGAAGATGGTATTGACCCAATTGGTTCTTGCGTCGGACAAAAGGGTACACGCGTGCAAGCGGTGATTGATGAATTGGGCGGAGAAAAAATTGATATTATTCTATGGAATGAAGACATTGCAAAATTTATTGCGGCGGCGCTTTCTCCAGCGAAAGTTTTGAAAGTGGAAGCAAAGGAAGATCTGCAAGAAGCGACGGTTTCCGTGCCGGAAGATCAATTGTCTTTGGCAATTGGCAAGAAGGGACAAAATGTCCGTTTAGCGGCCAAACTGACTGGCTGGAAGATTGATATTGTGGGCGTGGCAGCGAAAAAAGAAGTCCCTGAAGATGTAGAAGGAGAAGTACCGACCGAGGAAGTTGAAG
This sequence comes from uncultured Bdellovibrionales bacterium, assembly GCA_964567695.1. GTDB lineage: Bacteria > Patescibacteriota > Minisyncoccia > Moranbacterales > UBA2206 > UBA2282. The sequence continues at coordinate 4,966 of CAZMNQ010000058.1, read as the reverse complement.
TTGTTGAAGAAGAAGTTTCTAATGAGGAATAATTAGTATTTAGTATCCGTAACAAAATCCAGTCGGTCACGACCGACCGGATAAAATCAAATGAAAAAAATAATTATCATTGGACATAAGAATCCAGACACTGACTCCATTGTTTCCAGTTCAATTGCGGAACATTATTTTAAGAATATTTTAAAGATTGACGCCAAAGCCTGTTGTGCTGGAGAGTTAAATAATGAAACAAAATTCGTTTTAAATCAATTTGGCGTGCAGGCTCCACAGTTATTGAAGACACTAAAGTCAGATGACAAAATTATTTTGGTAGATCACAATGAGTTCGGCCAGGCGATTGATGGCTTGCAGGTTGGGCATATTGAAAGAATTGTTGATCATCACAAATTGACTATGCAAACCGAACAGCCAATTTTTGTGCGCATCGATCCAATCGGCAGCACGGCTTCGGTTTTAGCTAAGATGTATGCGGAGGCGGGCAAAAAAATACCGACTAACATGGCGAAACTGATGCTGGCTGGAATTTTATCAGACACTTTGAATTTGAATTCTCCTACCACGACAGCAGAAGATAAAAAGTTGGTCAAAGAATTAAACAAACTGGCTAAATTGAATTTGAAAGAATTTGTCGCTGATTTATTTGCGGCCAAATCCAGCTTGCAAGGAATTTCTTTGGAAACATTGATTACGCAAGATTATAAGGATTTTAAGATGGGTAAATATAAAGTGGGTATCGCCGTTTGGGAAACAACTAATCCGGAGAGCGTGCTAGCTGAAAAAGAAAATTTGATAAAACTATTGGCTGAGAAAAAAGCGCAGGATAAATTAGACCGAATTATTTTTATGCTGGTGGATATTATCAAACAAAACAGCTTGTTGTTTATTGTCAGCGAGGAGGAGCAGGAATTGTTGAAAAAAGTTTTTGCCAGAAAAATTTCTGGCAACGAAATGTTTTTGCCGGGAGTGGTTTCGCGCAAAAAACAAATCGTGCCGCAACTGACCGAAGCATTAAGTAAATAATTTTAATAAGACATATAAGTCGCATAAGACAAATAATAAAATGATAAAGAAATTACCGAAATCACAAGTTGAATTTGAAATTACCGTAGCCTGGAGTTCTTGGGAGAAATATTTGGACAAAGCAGCGGAAGAAGTTTCACAGGAACTGAAGTTTCCTGGTTTTCGTCCGGGCAAAGCGCCGAGAAGCATGGTGGAGCAAAAGGTTGGCATTGGCGTGCTGATGAACAATGCCGCGGAAAAAGCCGTGCAAAAAAGTTGTCGTGATTTTATTATCCAAGAAAAGTTAGATGTGCTTGGCAGTCCGGCCGTGGAAATTGAAGAACTGGCAGTCGGCAAGGATTTGGTGTACAAGGCAGTTGTGGCAGTCATGCCGAGCGCGACAGTGAAAGATAAATATAAAGCAGAAATTAAAAAGATTAACGCGGAGTTTGTAACGAAATCCAGTGCAGCCACAGAAAAAGAAATTGAGCATGAATTGAAGCACTTGGCCAACAGCCGAGTTAAATTAATCACAGTTAATCGCGCAGTAGCTAATAATGATAGTGTGGAAATTGATTTTTCAGTTACGGTTGACGGAAAAGTAATTGAGGGCGGAGAAAGCAAGAAACATCCATTGGTGGTGGGTAAAGGAGTTTTTATTCCCGGTTTTGAAGAAAATTTGATCGGCATGACCGCCGGTGAAGAAAAGGAATTTGAGTTGAGTTTCTCGCAGGATTATCACAAGAAAGATTTGGCTGGCAAGGCGGCTATATTCAAGGTGATGGTGGGCTTGGTGCAGGAAAGACAAACGCCGGAAATTGATGATGATTTTGCAAAATCTTTGGGATCTTTTGATAGTTTGGAGGCTTTGAAGAAAAACATCAAAGAAGGCATCACACATGAGAAAGAACAAAAGCTGGGAGAGGAAAAAAGAACCCAATATTTGGACAAAATAGTGGAGAACATCGAAGTTGAATTGCCGGAAGTTATGATTAAGGAAGAAGTTAAGAAAATGTTGTTGGAATTTGAACAACAAACGCAATCGATGGGCATGAACCTGGATCAATATTTGGCGCAACTTAAAAAAGAAAAGAAGGATTTGGAAAAAGATTGGGAACCGCAAGCCGAAAAGAGAGTGAAATCAGCTTTGGCGTTGCGGGAGATTGTGAAGATGGAAGAAATCAAAATTGAGGCGGCGGAAATTGAATCTGAGATGAATAAGACCGTGCAGTATTATAAAAATGTTAAAGACTTCGAGAAAAATGTGGATATGGAAAGATTGTATTCATATACTAAAGGAGTTTTGGAGAACGAGGAGGTCTTTAAGATGCTGGAGAAGATCTAAAATAATTTTCAATTTTCAATTTACAATTTTCATTGAATTTTCAATTACTAAATTTTCAAAGTTTGATAATTGATCATTGTAAATTCCTGCCTGCCGGCAGGCAAGTATTGTAAACTGATTATTGATCATTGAAAATTGTATGAGTAAAATTACAAATCAATATCTTATTCCAACTGTCATCGAAAAAACCAGCTCTGGGGAAAGGGCTTATGATATTTATTCCAGATTGCTTAAAGATCGAATCATATTTTTAGGTGGTCCGATTGATGACGCAGTGGCGAATATTATTATTGCGCAACTTTTGTTTTTGGATTCCCAGTCGTCCAAGGAGGATATCAAAATTTATATTAACTCTCCCGGCGGACAGGTGACTTCCGCGCTGGCAATTTATGATACGATGCAATATGTCAAAGCGGATGTTTCAACAATTTGCATCGGCATGGCTGCTTCGGCAGCCGCCTTGCTTTTGGCAGCCGGCAAAAAAGGCAAACGAATAATTTTGCCTAACGGAGAAGTGCTCATTCATCAAGTGATGGGAGGCGCGCAAGGCCAAGCGACAGACATCGCCATTCACGCTGATCACATAATCCGAATGAAAAAAAGATTGAACACTATTATGGCCAAACACACCGGCCGATCAATCGCCAAAGTTTCTGAAGACACGGAGCGGGATTATTTTATGACGGCGGAAGAGGCGAAGAAATATGGCATTGTGGATAAGATTATAAAGTAATTTTTTGTTTGCATTATTCTCTATAAAATTAAAAAGCCTGCTTTTCAATAAGCGGCTTTTTAATTTTCAATTTTCAATGAATTTTCAATTTCTAAATTTCCAATTTTGAAAATTTTGTTATTGAGATTTGTTTGGAAATTGGAAATTGTGAATTGGAAATTTGAGCATAAAACAAAAACACACTAAACATTTTATTTTGTTAGTGTGTTTGAGATTGATATTATTTAAGTAATGACAGCAGGCTCTCTCCTGACATTTCTGCCGGCTTGTCTATATCTAATAATTCCAGAATGGTCGGCGCTAGATCACTCAAAAGTCCTTGCGGATTGCCGGTAGAATTCTTTTTTTCTTGGCTGTGATTGTCATTGGCGACAAACCAAAGTGGAACGGGATTGGCTGAATGCTCAGTATTTATTTCGCCTGTCAGGGTATTTTTTGTTTCTTCGGCGTTGCCATGATCAGCAGTGATTAATAAACAGCCATTTTGCAATAATACGACTGGGATGAGTTCTGCTAAGCATCGATCAATCGTTTCAACCGCCTTGATTGTGGCCGCTTCATTGCCAGTGTGTCCGACGATGTCAGCGTTGGCATAGTTCATTAGAATAAAATTATATTTCTCACCCTTAACAGCCGCAATGACTGCATCAGTCAATTCTTTAGCGCTCATTTCCGGAGCTAAATCAAAACTGGCTACATTTTTGGAGGGTATGATGACGCGGTCTTCTTTGGGAAAAGCAGTTTCTTGCCCGCCGTTAAAAAAATAAGTAACATGCGCAAATTTTTCTGTTTCTGAAATACGCAATTGCGCTAGTTTATGCTGGCTCAGGACATTTCCTACGCAATCTTTAACTTTAATGGGTGGAAAAGCGACTGTCACCGGCAAACCCTCTTCGTATTGGGTCATAGTGACAAAATCAATGTTTTGCAATGCCATTCTTTCAAATTTCATAAATCCCGGCAGAATAAAAGCCTTGGTAATTTGTCTGGCTCTGTCTTCTCTAAAATTAAAAAATATTATAGCGTCGTTATCTTTAATAGTCCCAACAGGTTTATCTTGTTCGGTAACTACGGCCGGTTCTATGTATTCGTCAAAAACTTCTTTTACATAGGAAGCTTTTAAATATTTAATTGGATCTGTAATTTGCACTCCCTCGCCTTTGGTCATAGTGTCATAGGCCTTTTTGGTTTTATCCCAATTATTATTGCGATCCATACTAAAATAGCGGCCGCCAATGGTGGCGATTTTTCCAACACCATATTCCTTCATTTTTTTCTGCAAATCCGAAATGGTTTGAACGGCTGAATCCGGCGCGCAGTCGCGACCATCGGTGAAGGCATGAATAAAGACACTGGCTACATTATTATCTTTAGCCATTTCAAGCAAGGCATAGAGGTGATTGATATCGGAATGGATAGCGCCTTTGCCAACCAGACCCAACAAATGAAGGGATGAGTTATTCTTATTGGCGTGATCCATAGCTCGCAGAAAAGTTTCATTTTTGAAAAATTCTCCATTCTGAATTTCCATGGTGATGCGAGGCAGGCTTTGATAGACGATTTTGCCAGTGCCGATTGTGGTGTGCCCGACCTCGGAATTGCCCGGTTCGCCCCAAGGCAGTCCAACTGAGATGCCGGAAGCCTGCAGGCTGGTGTTCGGATAGAAAGCGTTTAATTTATCAATGGTGGGCAAATGGGCTTCGTTGATAGCGTTGCCTTTTTCGTTTTTTCCAATACCCCAACCGTCGAGGATAATCAATATGACTGGTTTATACATTTTTTATTAAATTATCTGTTATTTTTGTTTACGATGTTATTATAATATCATCTTGTCGCACCTTTGACAAAAAGCTTTCGATGTAATAGTATTTTAGTGTGTATAATAAATT
>CAZMNQ010000057.1:0-6856 GCA_964567695.1 uncultured Bdellovibrionales bacterium | reverse complement strand
TATAATTGTAGTATAATCAACTATCTATGAATCAAGACTTAATCCAATACCTGCAAAAACAAATCTTAACCACGAATGATCGGTTGAAGCATTTTACCCATGGCGCAAATGGAGAAAAGCATCCCCGGCGTTTTTTGTATGTTAAGTTGCAAAAATACATCACCGATTTTCTGGCCAAAAAATCATCTAACCGGATGGTTATAATACCCGGTTTTCGAGGCGTTGGCAAGACAACTTTGATGGCGCAGGTTTGCTCGGATTTTAAGAGTAAGGATTTCCAAGTGTTTTTTCTGTCCGTGGAAGATTTGAGAAATTATTTCGAGGTGAGCATCAATGAAATATTTTCAGCCTATGAAAAAATTATCGGTGAAAACTTGGAAAGCATCAAAAAACCGATATTGATTTTTTTGGATGAAGTGCAAACGGATCCCAAATGGGCAATCACACTGAAATCATTATTTGAAAGAACTAACAATATTTTTTTGTGCGCCACTGGATCTTCAGCGATTGGATTGCAGACGACTCCCAACATTGCCCGGCGCGCCACCTTTGAACCAATGACCCCGATGAGCTTTGGAGAATACCAAATGATAAAAAATAAAGTTTATCCGACGCCCAATTTGAAAAATAGAATCAGACAAGCCGTCTATTTTTCACAAACCGCTCAAGAGGCTCATGCCAAATTGAAAGAGTTAGGAAGTGATGTCAACGCCTATTGGTCAAAGGTTGACCGAAATGATATTAAAAAGTATTTATCTTATGGAACATTTCCTTTTTCCTTGATGATGCCGGATGAAGTTTCCATTTACAATAACATCTCATCGTTATTGGATAAAATTATTAAGCAAGACATGCCTATTTTGGGCAGTTTCGATCAGGACACGCTGGGAGCGATAAAAAGAATTTTAGTGGCTATTGCGGAAAATGACGTGACGAGCCTGACTACTTTGGCGGAAAAATTCGGTATTAATCGCTTGACTATTGCCAATATCTTCGATGCTTTGGAAAAAGCGGAATTGGTGATCAAAATTCCTCCACATGGTTCGAACATGACCATTGCCAATAAGCCGAACAAATATCTTTTTATGAGTCCGGCAATCAGAATGTCCTTTTTCTATTTCACCGGCAATGAAAGCACTTATTTGACGCGGCAAGGAAAGTTGTTGGAGGATTCCATCGGAGCGCATCTTTATCGAGAGTTTATTCTGAGAGGAGATGGCATTATTCGATATGATAGCGCTCAAGGCGGAGCGGATTTCATTTTGCAAATAGGAAATTCTAAAAAAATCGTGATTGAAGTTGGGCTTGGCAGTAAGGACAAAAAACAAGTTATCAATACTATGCGAAAAATCAAATCGGATTATGGCGTCGTATTTTCCAATACGGAATTAAAAGTTGATAAAGAGGTTGACGTAATTTCAATTCCGCTTGATTATTATTTTTTGATTTAGTTAGAGTTTATTAAGAAAAATAAGATGGCGGAATTTCTTTCACAAAAATTACCCTCGAAGACAACCAGCGATTATTGGATTTATGCAGAAAGAAAGACTGGTCAATATCCGCAGCATTCTGTTCGTGGCGGCAAATGGTTGATTTTTGTCAGTAGTCATAGTGTTGATAGGATTTGGGAGAAAATAAAAATTGCTACCGAAGAAGGCAAACTGGGAGGCTCAGCTAAAGTGGCAACCGCAAAAATAAATCCTGGCTTTGTAAATTCAAAAGCTAGAGTTATTTGTGTTTATACTTATGACTGGCGAGATGAGCAGGACATAAAAAGAGTTCGCGAAGAATTAAGAAAAATTGGCATTACTCGCAAGATTGCCTACAAGACGGATGAGGATACATATCAAGGCAAATATGTTGTCACTGGCACTGAGAGGATAAGCAAATATTACGAGTAAAGAGCCTATTATTGTATGGTTGGATGAAATCACATTATGTTTACTCCGAATCAAAAAATTCACATTTTCAAAAATCTTTTCCGGGGCCGAGAAGATATTTTTGCTATGCGCTGGGAAAAGCAGGACAAATCGGCTAGTGGGTACACACCAGTTTGTCTCAATGAATGGAAGCAAGGTTTGTGTAATAAGCTTCTGCGCAAGAAATGCAAAGATTGCGGCCATAAGAAATATGCTCAACTCAACGATCAATATATTGAGCAACATTTGATTGGCAATCGGATTTATGGAGTTTATCCATTATTGGAAGATAATACCTCGTATTTCTTAGCTGCCGATTTTGACGGCAACAAATGGAAGGAGGATGCCTTGAGTTTTCTCAAAAAATGTTTGGAATATAAGTTGCCGGCGTATTTGGAGCGTTCCCGCTCTGGCAATGGCGGGCATGTCTGGATTTTCTTTGAAAATAATTATCCGGCTTACAAAAGTCGAAACATTGGCCTCAATATTCTTCGCGAAGCTAAAATAATTGATCAGTTTTCCAAAGAAGATGCTTTTGACAGATTGTTCCCAAATCAAGATACTTTAAGCGGAGGAGGCTTTGGGAATTTGATTGCTTTGCCGTTGCAGGGTGAATCCAGAAAAATCGGCAACACTGTATTTTTGGATTGGGAAAATAATTTTGAGCCATATCCTGATCAATGGATTTTTCTACAAAAAGTTGAGAAGGTTTCCGAAAAAACGCTGGATAATTTGCATGATCAATTTAATGGAAAATCAAAGACCATTAAAAAATCAAATCAAAAAAGTTTAACAATAACCATTCGCGAACAACTCCTTATCGATAAAAATAAATTACCCCGAGCAGTTGTCAATTTCTTGCGCGATGAACTCAATTTTTTCAATTTGGAATATACCATTCGCAAGAAAATGGGCATAAATGTTCACAAAGTCGAGAGGTACTTCAAGTTGATTGAGGACATTGATGGCAAGATTGCCATCCCCCGAGGCTTCCTGCAGAAACTCAAGGATTTTTTAAGCGAGCAAGGCATAGCTTTTGAAATAGTTGACGAAAGGACAAAATTGAAAAATATAAAATTTGAGACAGACCATAAGCTTTTTGACCATCAGGAAAAAGCAGTTAAGGAAATATTGGAAGCGGAAAACGGATTGCTGGTCGCTCCGCCCGGATCAGGTAAAACCATTATGGGCATAGACATCATTGCCAAGCTAAAGCAACCAACGCTTATCCTTGTCCATAAAAAGCAGATATTCAATCAGTGGCTGGAAAGAGTCGAGGGCTTTTTGAATATTCCTAAAAAAGATATTGGGCAATTTGTTGCCGCTAAAAAGAAGATTGGCAAAAAGGTTACAGTCGCGATGGTGCAAACACTCAATCGGTTGGAAAAATTGAATGAGCTGACTGATAAGTTTGGACTGGTAATTGTGGATGAATGTCATCATATGCCAGCCAAGATGTTTAGAAATATTATCACAAAACTGAATCCATATTACCTTTATGGGTTTACCGCCACGCCTGAACGCAAAAACAACGATGAAAAACTCATCTATATTTACCTCGGCGAAGTTTTGCATACAATTGACGCAAACTATAATCAGCCAAAAAATGAAAAATCAAAAATGGAAGTAATTGTTCGGGAAACAAATTTGGAAATTCCTTTCAAGGTAAAAGTGGATAATTTTCAAACGCTCTATAAAATTATTTCATTCGATTCGGAGAGAAACAGAGCTATTATCGAAGATATCAAAAAAGAAACGGATAAGGGATTGAAATGTCTGGTGTTAACTGAACGCAAGGAACATGTCGAGGTTTTGGGTCACTATCTGAAAAAAGATTACGAAATTATTCAGCTCACCGGCGACCTAACAACCAAGCAATGCAAGGAAAAAATCCAGCAAATTTACGATGGCAATTTTCAGATACTTTTAGCGACCGGTCAATTGATCGGCGAAGGCACTGACTTCCCCAATCTGGATCGTTTGTTTTTGGTGTTTCCGTTCGCGTTTCAGGGAAAGCTAACGCAGTATATTGGTAGAATTCAGCGGGGTGGCCAGAGTAGCAACAAGCTTTATGATTACAGGGACAAAAAAGTTGAATACCTGGAGAGATTATTCAAAAAACGCTTGAAATATTACCAGAAGAATTTTGGGTTAAAATGATGGACTTCAAACAAGCGATTAAAGGACTTAATGATTTACTTTTAGAACAACAGCCCGCCAAAATTAATAGCTCATGGATCTCTAAAAACGCACCGTGTATTTATCGCTTCATCTGGAAAAATGTTAGAAATGAAATCGGCGATATTGATTGGGATAGGATCATCAGCAAATTAGACAAAAATTTTCAAAAAAGATGGGCATCCAAGCACAGCAAGACAAAAAAACAATGGCAGGCACTGAAGTGGTATCGCAGCCGCAAAGAAGTAAACTTGGTGCTCAAAAAGCACAAACATAAGCTTTACGCCTTCATATCCCCGCAAGATTCTGAAGACAGAAAGATAAGGAATGTCATCAGTATCGCGCTGGTCAGAATTGCGCAAAAAGGCAACCTGTCAGCTAAGAAAGAAATCATTTCGTTGCTCAGGTTTACCGCCGGATATTGGATTGAAACCTTTCCCAATCTGCGTTCTTGGAAAGGCTATGAGGCGGAGCTTGATGATCAGCTGGAAACTTGCGTTCGGCGCTATCGGTTTACCGGCTCATTTATGACTTATCTTTTTTGCAGTCTGGAATATAGAGGAAGAGGGCTAAGGCTGGTTTACTCGCTAGATGAGGAAATGTTCCTTGGTACCAAGCGTAGAATTGAGAATGTCGTCCAGGATCCCGAAACTGGCCAAATATCCTATTTTAAGGCCTTCTAGTTCTATAATGGGACATTGCACTGTCTTATTCCTCAAAATGAGACAATGGCTGTCTCGTGTCTCATTTGTCTCATTTCTCGAATTAAACCCCGACCCAAACACCTCAAATTCAACCCTTTCCAAATGTTCAGAAAACCCTTATACTGCTTGTATGTGTCGGGTACTTAACTCGAGATGCCCGCTAACAAAAAACGGCTATAAGGCCGTTTTTGTTTATAAAAAAAGCCTTCATTTGACCCATCCTTAAATTTCTGCTAAAATGGTATGTGGCCTGAAGAAAGGGCGTAAATAGTCGTAAAAACGGCTTTTTATTTGGGCAAAATCGAACATTAACAAAAAGAGCAATAATCATTAATTATCAAATATATGACACTATTTTTTATCGGAGTTTTGGAGATGATTATAGCTACGCTGTGGACCAAAATGGTGGTGGAAACCCGAGTTTTGGCTAGTGGCATGGTGACTATGGTCAATATCCTGATTTGGTACTATGTGTTGCAAAGAATAGTTGATGATATTAACAACTGGCAACTGGTTTTGCTATACGCCTTTGGCTGCGCGGTGGGAACAGTTATCAGCACCTATTATTTTCAACGAAGTGAGCAAGCTCAAGCTCAAATTCAGGCTGAAGCGTCGGCGCAATAATTATTAAAAAATACATTTAAACAAATGAGTGACGATATTCCCCCCGTCGGGATAACATTTGAAAAGATATAAAAACCGTTTTTTTAGAAAGAACGGTTTTTTTTGGCTATTTTTGAAAAGTCGAATCGATCCATTAATTATCCACAGGCAGTCTATTTTTTTGTTGAAAGATGGTATAATAAAAGAGTTAAAAAAATAAATAAAAAACTTTAAATATATACAAAAAAATGACAAAAAAAATAATTATCTTCTGCGCGCTATTTTTGGGGTTAACTGGTTTTTCATCTGTTGCAAAGGCCAGCTGTCCAAGTCCGATGCCAGAGGGACTGAAAATTTGTGCAGATTTTGAAGAAACCGGAAATTCAGACGAGGCGATATGGGGTCATTATTTAGAGAGAGGTTTTATTCAGGACATATCCGGTAAAAAAGATAGATTTACCTTGGACTCGAATAATCCATTTAAGGGTTCTTTCGCTGTGAGAAGTATGGATCCCAATGGTCACATACTTAATGATAATGACACCGATTCATTTTTTGTATCTGATTTTACAAATATCTTCGGAAGAAACACGATGAATTATGGCGATGATCTTTTTATAAAATACGCCGCAAAATTTCCGGTGGACTGGGAAGGAGAAGCAACAGATTATGTTAGTGATGGTGTTGGAGTTGTTTCGGGTGGAGCAAATCACTTTAGAATGAGGGGAGGCAATAGTAGCGGCATAGAAGCAACATTTGGTGCGGGATGGGTGAACGGAGGTAGTTGGCATTTTTGGTATAAAACTACGCCCAAATGGGGTGACAGTATTTTTTTGAAAGACAATCAATGGCACGAATATACTATTGAAGTCAAAATGCCTTCATCACTTGGCACGGCTGACGGATCATTCAGAGTGTGGCGAGACAACAATGGCAGTTATGCCGCCTCTGATGCTAAAATTAATCAAGAAAATATAGCCCAGGCAGAAGATTTTAATAGAATTGCAGTTGTTACTCCAGGTTATTATAAGGGTCCGGTCTTTGCTCGAACGATAGATGGACATACAACTTCAGGCAATTGGACATTTTGGTTGGATGATGTTCAGATTTGGAATAAAATGCCTACGGGGGTTGTTACCCCTCCATATCCCACTTGCACCGAATCCTGGGCTTGCTTCACCTGGAGCGCTTGGTCAACTTGCACCAACAGTTCCCAATCCCACACCCGCACTTGCGCTGATGCCAATAGTTGTGGAACTACAACGACCAAACCAGCCCTAATAGAATCCCAATCTTGCACATCAGTCACAACTTACAATCTCACCAATTTTATCCAACTCACCACCGACTGGTTAAAAACCATCACTGCTTCTCCCGCCGATGTAAATTAGGATGGCAAAGTCAACTCGCAAGACTTGGGGATTATGATGAGTAATTGGGGGCAATAGGGTT
>CAZMNQ010000056.1:0-7004 GCA_964567695.1 uncultured Bdellovibrionales bacterium | reverse complement strand
TGAATTGTCTATTTTTTAATTTTGATGTAAAATTTATAATATGACTGAAAAAGAATTTAGCAATATGCCCAAGCATTTGGTTATCATCCCAGACGGCAATCGCCGCTGGGCTAAGGCGCGAGATTTTGAGCCATGGGAGGGTCACGAAGCGGGTGCCAAAAACACTGAAAAACTTATTCAATTAGCTTTAAAAAAAGGGATTAAATGTATGACTATTTGGGGTTTATCGATGGATAACCTAAAAAAACGACCCCTTCAGGAAAAGATGGCTTTGTTGGACATTTACAAAACATATTTTTCCAAAATGCTTGAGAGTGCTGACATTCACGAACAAGAGACAAAAATTAATTTTATCGGCCGCTGGGAAGAACAATTTCCGGAATCGTTGAAAAAAATTTTGCATGATTTGGTTGATAAGACTAAAGATTACAAAAAAAGAGTTTTGAATTTTATGTTAGTCTACAGCGGAGATGATGAAATGCTTTTGGCCATCCAAAAAATTCATGATAAATATGAAAAAGGCGTTGCCATAACCGCGCAGATATTGAAAACTAATTTGATGACTGCCGAATTGCCACCCGTAGATTATATGATTCGTACCGGTGGAGATGCTCATTTGAGTGCTGGGTTTATGATGTGGGATACGGCCAACGCGCAATTATATTTTGCTCCGGAGATGTATCCGGATTTCAATGAAGAAAAGTTGGAAGAAGCGTTGGAAGAATATGCGCGGAGACAGAGGAGATTTGGACAATAGAATTTTTAATTTCCAATTTTTAATTTTATAAATAAATATTAATTTCTAAATTTTTTAAACATTAAAAATTAGAAATTATTTAAAAATTATAAAATTAAAAATTATAAAAATTTGTTTATATTATGAAAAAAATATTTTTGATAGCTGTTATATTCTTTTTGCTTCCAGCTTTTGTTTTTGGACAAGAAACCAATAAGAAGAAAGTCATCTATTTCTATGCCGAGACTTGTACGCATTGTAAGTTGGTGAATGACTATTTTCAAAGCAACAATATCTATGATAAATATGACATTCAAAAAATAGAAGCTTCTGATTCGAAAAATATCGAGTATTTGAATAAATTTTTTGATGCTTTTAATGTACCGGCGGAAAAGCGCGGATATCCGGTAATTTTTTTCGCGGACAAGATGATTTCCGGCGATCAGCCGATTATCGATAATTTTACAATAGAGATTGATCGGGCTGATGCTTCACAATTTCCCACACCGAAATCCATCGCAAGTATTACGAATAATAATATTGCTCCAGTTGACCAAAGAGAAAATTCAATTGGTTCGATGAAACTTGCCCTTCTGATTAGCGCGGCTCTTGCGGATGCGATGAATCCGTGCGCTTTGGCGGTTTTGATTTTGCTTCTGTCGACAGTTGTGGCTGCCAAAGGCAGGAATAGCGCGCTTTTGTCCGGACTTTCTTTTTCTTTGGCGGTGTTTATTTCCTATTTTCTGATGGGCTTGGGCGCCTATCGGGCAATTACAGCATTTAGTTTGCCAAGATATATGTCGCTGGGCGTAGGTATTTTTGCAATCCTGGTGGGGTTGGCGAATTTAAAAGATTTTTTTTGGTACGGAAAATATTTTATTATGGAAGTGCCATTGAGTTGGCGGCCAAAGATGCAAGAAATTTTACGAAAAGTTTCCAATCCGATTGGGGCATTTGGCGCCGGATTCGTTGTTAGCTTATTTTTAGTGCCTTGCGCCAGCGGACCATATCTTAGCATTTTGGGACTATTGGCGACTAAAGTGGATTCTGCAAGAACGATGTCATTGCTTTTCTTGTACAATTTAGTGTTTGTTTTACCGATGATTATAATAACCTTCGCCATGTATTTCGGTTCGCGAATGGGTAGGATTGAGCAATGGCGGAAAGATAACTTGAAATTGTTGCATTTGATAACCGGCGCGGTGATGTTGTTTGTGGGAGGCTATTTAATTTACACTTGGATATAGAAATAATTTTTAATTTCAAAAAACATTATGACAATGGAGTTTACAGATCAAAACTTTGAACAAGAGGTAATAAAAAGTGATAAGCCGGTTCTGGTTGATTTTTGGGCGCCGTGGTGTGGACCATGCCAAATGATGGGACCAATCATTGATGAACTGGCAACTGAGATGGGGGACAAGGCTAAGGTTGGAAAAATCAATGTCGATGAAAATCCGGAGATTGCGCAAAAATTTGGCGTAATGTCTATTCCGACCATCAAAATTTTCAAAGGTGGAAAAATCTCCAAAGAATTTGTCGGCGTGCAAAGCAAGGACATTCTGAAAGCGGAATTATAAAATTCATAAGAATTTCTTAAAAAAACGGCTATTTATTATTGCAAGGTTGTTTTTTCACGGCTTTTTTTCCGCTTGTTTGTATGATATAATATCCAAGTAAAGAGTGGGATTAAAAAACTAAGTTTAGCTGAAAATATGTCAGAAAATACAACTACGGAAAACAAGATTTATGATTTGATTATCATTGGCGCGGGGGCGGCGGGTCTCACGGCTTCGGTTTATGCTGCGCGCTATAAATTGGATCATTTGATTTTTGGTGTGGAATCGGGCGGACAGATGAATGAAATTCACAGCGTGGAAAATTGGCCGGGGATTTTGGCAATTTCCGGCAGAGACTTGATTGGCAAAATGGTTGAACAGGTGAATAATTTTGGCGTGCAAATAAAAGGCGAATCAGTCAGCTCCGTACACAAAAATGAAGATGGGATATTTGAAGTGGAAACAGGGAAAGAAAAATATTCAGCCAATGCGATTATTTTGGCGATGGGTACGAGTTATAAAAAAATGAACATTCCCGGGGAGAAAGAATTTCTTGGCAAAGGAGTTTCCTATTGCGCCACTTGCGACGCGATGTTTTTCCGCGACAAGATTGTCAGTGTGATTGGCGGTGGAAATTCGGCGGCCATTGTAGCCTTGGAATTAGCTGATTTTGCAAGTAAAGTTTATTTAATCTCCCGGGATGAAAGGCTTTCTGCTGATCCGGCGTGGCTAGACAAAATTGCGGCAAACGCAAAAATAGAAGTGATTCGGGAAACTAATGTCATTGAGATAAAAGGACAGGAAAAGGTGGAAAAAATAGTTTTGGACAAAGTTTATGATGACAAAACATTTTTAACAGTTGACGGAATTTTTATTGAAATCGGCAGTGAACCGGGCGTGGAACTGGCCAGAAAATTGGGAGTGGAAACAGACGAGCAAAATTTCATCAAAGTTGGTTCAGATCAAAGCACAAATGTAGCGGGAGTTTTTGCGGCTGGTGACATCACAACCGGTTCCAACAAATTACGCCAAATTTTGATAGCCGCTTCTGAAGGTGCTTTGGCGGCTAACAGCACATATAAAAAATTGAAATTATAAATATTAATTAAAACTATAAAATTATGAAACCAATTGAACTGTCTAAAAAAATCGGGGGTAAAATCGAAGTTAATTCTAAGCTGAAATTAACCAAAGAAAATTTGCCGATTTTATATACGCCGGGCGTGGCGGAAGTTTGCAAAGCGATTGCTAAGAATAAAAAACTGTCTTTGCAATATACGATTCGCAAAAATTGCGTAGCGGTGATTTCCGATGGCTCAGCGGTGTTGGGACTGGGCAACATTGGTCCGGAAGCGGGCTTGCCGGTAATGGAGGGCAAAGCTTTGCTGTTCAAGGAATTGGCGGGTGTGGATGCTTTTCCAATTGTTTTGGCGACGCAGGATGTGGAAGAAATTATAAAAACGATAAAATATTTGGAGCCGACATTTGGTGGCATAAACTTGGAAGATATCTCTGCACCGCGCTGTTTTGAAATTGAAGATCGGTTGAAAAAAGAAATGAACATCCCGGTTTTTCATGATGATCAGCATGGCACAGCCATCATCGTTTTAGCAGGACTGATTAATGCCCTGAAGGTTGTTAAAAAGGATATTAAGAAAATTAAGATTGTGATTTCCGGTACGGGGGCGGCCGGCACGGCAGTTTCCAAATTGCTGATTAAATATGGCGCCAAAAATGTGGTGATGGTGGATAGTCAAGGAATTATTTTTAAAAAAAGAGCCGGCGGACTCAACAGTGCAAAAATGGAAATTGCCAAAATAACTAATCCGCATAATTTGCAAGGCACCGTTGAAGACGCTCTTGTTGAAGCGGATGTTTTCATTGGCGTTTCCGCACCGAATATTTTGCGGCATGCGCACATTGCTAAAATGAATGATCAAGCGATTGTATTCGCGATGTCTAATCCGGTGCCGGAGATTATGCCGGAAGAAGCCAAAAAGGGTGGTGCGCTGATTGTAGCCACTGGCCGATCAGATTATGATAATCAGTTGAATAATGTCCTGGCTTTCCCCGGGATTTTTCGCGGAGCGTTGGATTCGGGCGTGAAAAAAATAACTACGGATCATAAATTAAGAGCGGCGCGAGCGATCGCCGGCTTGATTAAAAAGCCAACAGCGAATAAAATAATACCGGAGGCGCTCGATCCGCGCGTGATGAAAGTTGTCTCTGGCGTGTTTAAAAAATAATAATACCGATTCGAATCTACGAAACAGTGACGAATCTACGAACCATTTTCATGATTTTCGTAGATTCCTGCCTACCGGCAGGCAGGCGCATTTCATTCGTTGTTTCGTATCGGAAAATATATGAAAATATACAAACAAAAAATAGAAATAAAAAGCACAACCCAAATAGAATTTGTGGACATAACTGATAGGGTTGGGGAAATCGTAGATAATTCCGGCGTGAGAGAGGGACAGGTTTTGATTTATTCTCCGCACACTTCGGCGAGTATCGTGGTTAATCAAAATGAGACGATGCTACTGCAAGATTTTATGCGTGTGTTGTATCGTATTGTTCCAATCAATGATCGCTATTCGCATGATTTGTTTGAAATTAATCGCGGAAACAAATCGGACGGTCGGAGCAATGGTCACTCACATTGCAAGAGTATGCTGTTGGGAGTTAGTGAAATAATTCCAATTGAAAAAGGCAAGATGATATTAACTGAAAGACAGAGTATATTTTTTGCAGAAATGGATGGAGCCAGAACAAGGGATGTGATTATCCAAGTTATTGGAATGTAGCAATTATAACACCAAAATAACTAAATCTATTCTATAACAACTTATCATCCTCCTTTCGGTCGGATTCACTCCACTCGGAATGACATTGTAGCAGGGATTAAGTTAATTTGGTATAACACCACGATATAAAAAAATGAGCAAACTAGTAAATGATCTAATTAAAAATGGCTACCTGAAAACTGATGCCCTGATTGAAGCTTTTGAACATATAAACAGAATTGAATTTGTTCCGAAAGAATTTGAGCTCGAGGCGCAAATGGATGTAGCGTTGCCAATCGGTTATGGACAAACCATTTCACAGCCATTGGTGGTGGCGATGATGTTGGAACTTCTAGACCCGCATCCGGAACATAAAATTTTAGACATTGGCAGTGGATCCGGATGGACAACTGCCCTATTGGCTAATATTATCGGGCAAAAGGGTAAGGTGATTGCGCTTGAAACAATTCCAACCTTATTTGAATTTGGGAAAGGAAATGCTGACAAATATGATTTTGTGAAGAATGGCGTCACAGAATTTTATAATCTGGATGGCAGTCAGGGCTTTCCGGAGCAAGCACCGTATGACCGGATATTGGTTTCCGCCGCGGTTGGCGGGGCAATTCCGCAGGCGCTGAAAGACCAACTGAAAATCGGAGGAAAAATGATTATTCCGGTCAGAAACAGCATTGTCTATTTGGAGAAAAAAAGCGATCAGGAATTCTATAAGGAAGAATTTTCCGGTTTTACATTTGTGCCGTTTATTATGAAATAATTAGCTAATGTTTTAGGCGATGAAGAAAAAAATAATTGTGTTGTTGATTATCACAGCTGTCGCAGTAGGCGGATTTTTTTATTTCCGCGCGCAGGTATATTTTTCTCATGGTACTCAAAAACAAAATAGCGTATTTGAAATTAAAAAAGGCGAGGGCAACACACAAATCGCGACCAATCTCCAGAACAAAGGGATTATTTCAAATAAAATTTATTTTTGGTTTTATCTTAAAACACACGATTTGTTAAATAAAGTTTATCCGGGAGATTATCTTTTGAATGGTGAAATGACTATTCCGGAAATTGCCGTGATTATTACAAATCCAAAAAAAGTTTATGAAAAAGTTCTGTTCAAAGAAGGTTGGACGGCTAAACAGATGGCTGAGGAATTAAAAAATCATGGTTTTGATGACGCTACTTTTCTGAATATGGTAAATAATCCATCGCAAGATATCCTGTCTCAATTTAGTGTGCTGGCGGACAAGCCAAAGAGCGCCACGCTTGAAGGTTATCTTTTCCCAGATACTTATTATTTTTCCCGCGAAGCGACGCCGGAGGGAATTTTGAAAAAAATTCTAAACAATACAGAAGTGAAAATAGATACGGATTTGCGGACGGAAATAAAAAAACAAGGCAAATCAATTTTTGACATCATTACTATGGCCAGCATTGTGGAACGGGAAGTGAAGACGGACGAAGATCGTATTCTGGTGAGCGGACTTTTTTGGAATCGCATAGCTGTCGGACAGGCTTTACAAAGTGATGCGACGCTATCGTACATCTACAATGACAAAGTCGATGCGCACAGTTTGGCGCAAACAAAGGTGGATTCCCCATATAATACTTATCAAAACAAGGGATTGCCGATTGGCCCGGTTGCCAATCCCGGATTGTCATCCCTTAGCGCGGCCATTTATCCGAAAAATTCAGTCTATAATTATTTCTTGAGTGATCCGCAAACCGGACAGACAATTTTTTCCAAAACTTTTGAAGAACATGTGGCTAATAAGACTAAATATGGATTATAAACTTGCCCCCTGTGGATAACTCCCATTTCCAATCTTCTTTAAATCTTTTTTTTGTGCTACAATAAAAGCATAAAAAATAAAAATAAATCTTAATGGCTTTTGTAATTAAAAACAAATACAG
>CAZMNQ010000055.1:0-7084 GCA_964567695.1 uncultured Bdellovibrionales bacterium | reverse complement strand
TGATTTTTTTTCCGGAGAAAGCCGCTCCCAGCGCCGTCTTTCGTTTTCTTTTTTTAGTTATTTTTTCAAATCAACAAAAATAGCTTTTTCGTCTTTAGTCATTTTATATCCCTTGCCCATCATTTTATTAGACATTGTTTCTAAATTTTTCAACAATTCATAATATCTCCTTTCTTTTTCCATATCTTCAGCAGACTGATCAGCTATGCCCTCGCCAAATTCATCTTGTTCGAATAATCCCTTGTCTATCATTTTCCTGTCAGGCGCCGGTCCAAAGATTTCTTCTACCACCTGCTGGGGAGAATAAAACACTTTTTCTATTTTCTCGGCAATTGGACTTCGCAGCTGCGTATCATTATCAATTCCATACATCTTCTTTCTAATCGTATAACTATCAACTTTCCCGAGTCCGTCCTTGCTGAATGCATCCGGCCATTTTTCTTGAGAGAAAATCTGCTTATCCGAAATTGTTTGAATAATCTGATAGACAAATTTTTTTTCCATCGGACGAGCTCCAGAAGATCGGTCAACAAAATGCAAGAAAACATAATCATCCAAATCCCTCACAAATCCATCGCTTTTCCAATTTTCCAAAATTGGAATCAAATGACGGATTGAAAGCACATTTTCTCCCATCACTTCCTTGGCGGGAAGTTTTGCGCCAGATTCCGGATCATCAAAAGAAATGTTGCCCTTTTCCGAGAAAGCATTTTGCAAAACCCGTGCCGCCTTGGCTAGACCGCGCAGTTTTTCAAATGAGTCTGCTGGAATGTTGGCACCCAATGTATCGCCATCCAAAATATGCGTCGCCATTAGCATAAAAAGTTCGCTCTCGGCTTTTTCATTTCTGGCATTTTCATCACTAGCGCCAATCGTCTCCCCTTCAATTCTTTGCGGAAGATAGTCATAACTCGTGATTCCAAAACGAGAAAGGAAAGCCGCATCAATCAGCTGACGGCCAATATAGGCCTTGCCATCTTCCGGTTTCCAATTGCCGGTTGCCAAAACCACAAAGCCATCCTGGACTTCAAAGGACTCAGCCCCCGGAATCATTGGAACGATTGTGTTTCCCGGCTTAGCTTGCAATAAATCGTTGAGCGCGATGAGAATTGAATGCGGAATTGCATTAATTTCATCTAAAATTATCGGGCGCCCTTGTCTCATTGCTTCATAAAATTGTCCTAGAACCGCTCGCACCTCCACAAAATTTTTAAATCCTTCTTGATAGGCTTTGCGTAAAGATTCTTTCTGCGTGTCAGTCGTTTTTTTACCTAACTTAATTTCATCATTTTCAAATTTCTCCACCGCTTCTTCAATAATCCTGGATTGTTCTTCAGGCGATGGTTTTTCAGAGACTTCCATCCCCCGACTTCCCAAGAGTGGTGCGATGTCCATATTTTTATGTCCGGAAATTATAAAAGGAGTTTTTTCTTTTTCTCGCCGTGCCGTCCAATCATCAATTTCTCCCGAATACTGTGGTTTTGGATTTTCTTTTTCCCATCTTTCAAGATGTTTTTGTAAATACATTCTGCGGCAAATATGTTTAGCCAATTCAGTTTTTCCCGATCCCAATTCTCCATGCACAAAAACTGGCCGACCATTTCTGATGTCCGCATCAATCATTTCCATTATTTCTTTTACATATGGAGTTTCCACTATCCCGCCCTCTCCATCCAAGGTATCTTTCATTTCTTTCAGTTGCGTTATTTTTTTCCAATAATAAATTTCCGGGGAAGAAAAAAGGATTTTTTTATATTCTTCATGCAATTTTTTATATTCAACATTTTCTATTTCCCAAGCAGCTTCCGCATTTCCGTCTTCATGCGCATCATCCAAATCAGCCAGCAGACACTTGCCTTCACTATCTTTTTTCTCAATCTCTTTTTTTCCGCGAATCAACTCCTTAAGTCTGAATCGACGATATTTGGTAATCATTTTCATTTCCGGTGGGATTTGAGACCAAATTTTTTCCTTTTCTTCTTCTGTCCTAGCTTCAAAATAATTTTTCGTCCTTGCTTCCAAATTGTCTCTTATGATTAACTCATCATATTTTGCCAAGCCTTTTTCAATCAGACTAACAATTTTTCTCCGAACATTTCTCACTTTTGATTCCAATTTATCTCCAGAAAAATTTCCTTCCAGTTTTTTTCTGGCAATCTCTTCCGCTTTTTCCATCAGCAATCCATTCTTTTGCAAATTTTTTATTTCCTCCCAATTCAATGGCATCTCCCAATTGACAGACTCTCCGTCATCATTAAGATGCTCGACTTTTCTGGTCGGCAAATATTCTTTGATTTTTTCATAGGCAAAATCAACCTCTTTTTTGTTAGCCCACAAAGCATCCGTGGCTTCTTCCAATCTCGCCACCAAAGCCTTTTTATCTTCACTTAGCGCAGACACCTCAATCATGCTGCCTGATTGATTTTCCAACTTGTTTCTGTTCATATTTTTTTATTACACTTGTTTACAAAAAATATTTTTACGCTTTACCTTCACTGCCAAATAATTTTATTTTATGTTTCACGCTTTCTTTCACTGCTTCGCGCGCGCCGCCTAAAATTGCGCGGATATCAAAACCAGGGTCTTTGCCATTTACAAAAGACACGCTCAAGCCATTTACAAAAGCCATGCGAGTGTTAGTGTCGACATTAAAACAATTCACGCCCAACTTGATGGCCTGCTCAGCCTTGCCATCTTCCCAGTCAGAAGCGCCATGCAAAATAATTGGAATATTAACCAGACTCCTTATTTTTTCCAGTCTGGCCCAATCTGGCGTTTCCCTTTCAGTGAAAAATCCATGGGCATTTCCAATTGCCACCGCTAGTGTGTCCACGCCCGTTTTTTCCACAAAATCTTTGGCTTGCTCCGGATCGGTCATATATCTATCCCAATCAACCGCCCCCATTTTGTGTTCGCTGATATATGGAACATTGCCCAATTCACCTTGAACAATTACGCCTTTTTCATGGCAAAAATCCACTACCTTTTTGGTAATCTCCACATTATCCGTATATTCTTTTCTGGATCCGTCATACATAACAGATGGAAAGCCAATTTCCGCGCATCTTTGCACAATTTCAAAACTCTTGCCATGATCCAAGTGAATGCCAACTGGAATTTCCGGCGCGTAAAATTCTACATCATTCTTAATAATATTGTATATCATCCGTCCACCGGCATATTCCATGGTTTTTTCCGTCACCTGAATAATGACCGGGGATTTTGTTTCTTTGGCTGCCTCCACAATCGCCCTGGTGGTTTCCAGATTGGTTGTATTAAAGGCTCCCACTGCATATCCACCTGCCTTGGCTTTTTCTAAAATCTCTTTAACGCTAACAATCATAAATTTTCAATTATCAATTCACAATTTTTCAATCCCTGCCTACCGGCAGGCAAGAATAATCAATTTTAAAATTTTCAATTTTTTAAATTCAATCATTGAAAATTCATTGTAAATTGAAAATTGGAAAATGTAAATTTTAATTATTGTTTATTATTTCAATTATTTTTACAAACTCATGTGGCTGCAAGCTTTCCCGGCCGATTAGAGCACCGTCAACTTCCGAGTCAATACAAACTTGCTTCACTGATTTAGAGTTAACACTGCCACCGTATAAAATTGCAACTTCCAAGGCATATTTCTTACCAAACAATTCATGTAGAATTTTTCGAATTAAAAGCTTTGCGCCCATCACTTCATTAGAGGTCGGCAGGACATCAGTGCCAACTGACCAAATCGGCTCATAAGCAATAATTAACTGACCGGCCTTGGTTTTATTTATATTAATCAAAGCTTCTTTCACTTGTCGCGTGATAATTTCCATAGTGCGATCAGAATCTTTTTCCGCTTTCGTTTCACCCACACACAAAACTGGCCTCAATCCATTCTTCAAGGCGGAAATAATTTTATGATTTATAAATTCGCCAGCTTCACCAAAATATCTCCTTCTTTCGCTATGGCCAACAATAACGAATTCACAGCCAAAATTTTTGAGCATCATGGGTGATATCTCTCCAGTAAATGATCCCTTGTCCTCAAAAAATATATTTTGCGCGCCGATTTTTACCCCGTTAAATTTCGCCCTAGGCGAACCGACTTTGTCGGATTTAACTGGGTGAACTTTTTTATTTTTCCATTTAGAAAATTCTTCCAATTGCACAAATGGCGGACACAAGACAATCTCAGCATTATCAAATTTTTTCTTGGCTAGTTCCTTGTCTATCCCGCTCAAATATTGTTCCCGCTCAGAGGGAGAAAGCAAGTTCATTTTCAGATTGCCAATAATATATTTTTTCATGTTTTTTAAATCTTATTTAGATATTCAGCTGCCACTTCCGGCTGAATGGTTGAAATCTCAATCCCAGTGGAAAGCTCAAAGCCTGCCCAATTAGCTGTGTGTGGAAGAATTTCAATATGCCAATGAAAATGCGGATAGTCCTTGCCGTCACAGGGCGCGGTGTGGATATAAAAATTATAAGCTGGGTCGCCAAGCGCTTTATAAATTTTGCTAATGGCAGTTTGCAAAGCTTCCGCCAGCAATAATTTTTCATTGTCTGCGGTTCTTTCAAAATAGGGCTTGTGCTTTTTTGGCAAAACCCAAACTTCAAAAGCCACGCGGGATGAGAAAGGACAATAGGCCACAAACTCGTCATTTTCAAAAACAACTCTTTTTTTATGCTCCACCTCCCACTCAATCATTGAACAATAGACACAATGTTTGTTTGATTTATAATACCGCTCCGCGCCATCCAACTCGGATTGCACATAGGGCGAAATAACCGGAATGGCCATTAGTTGTGAATGAGGATGCGTGATTGAGGCACCAGCTTCCTTGCCGTGATTATGAAAAACTTCAATATAATTCACGCTCTTTTTATTCATCAAATCAATATATCGCTCCTGATAGGCATCCACAATTTCCGCCACTTCCAAAACATTCAGTTGGGCAATCTGTTTGTAATGATCTCGCGTCACAATCAATTCATGATACCCTGTGCCATCCATAGAAAAATATGGTCCTTCTTCGGTGTGCTTGGGTGCTTTCCCGCGTGTAAAGGCTGGATATTTATTAGGAAAAACCCGCAGACTCCAATCACCCGAAGCTCGCTCATACAATAAAACATCTTTTTCCTGTCCAGTTTCTTCCGGATTGCAAAAAAAACATGGTGCACTGGAATCCTCTTCCAAAATAATTCTTTTATTTTCCGCAAAATCTTCCGGTCGTTTGGCACGGCCAGTCGCAATCACTACCCAATCGCCGGTCACCAAATCTTGCCGCAATTCGGTTGGATGTATTTTTTTATTGTTTTTAGTTTCCACGGTTTTTATTTTTATTTCTGCTTGTTGAACAAACTTAAAATTATTTTTGTTTCAGTTTATATTTCCCACCCCATAATCGTAAACGAGTCTTAAACAAATCTATCAGCACTTGCACAAAGCCATTGGGTCCAAAAAGTCCGCCCACGGAAGATCCCTCCTCATTTAACCAGCGCACTGGCATCTGCTTAATTTTAAAACCTAATTTTTTAGCCAAAACTATCAACTCGAAATCAAAACCAAATCGATCAACCACCATCCGACTTGCCACCGCCTCTGCCGCCTGCGCATTCAACATCTTGAAACCGCACTGCGTGTCAGGATAGCTCCATAATCCTAATACAATCTTGATTGCCCAATTACCCATATCACCCATAACCTCGCGATATTTCGGTTGATGGACTTGTACAAAAGCATCTTTGATGTCACGCGACCCCATAACCACATCAAAACCTTTTTCAAATTCCGGCAAAAATGTGTCGAGATGAGTGATCGCAGTCGAACCATCGGCATCCAAAAACAGTCGTAATTCACCCCGGGATTCCAAAAGGCCTTGGCGCACAACAAAGCCCTTGCCATGATTTTCTTTATTTTCAATGACGCGAAGATTGTTAATTTTATCAACAAAAGTCTTTGCCACTGCCACCATATCATCCGGCGAACCGTCAGTTACAACTAAAATTTCGTAGGTGTATTTTTTTGCACTCAAATAATCATTGATTTCCACTAAATTTTTACCAATCCTATCAGCTTCCCGATAAGCCGGAATTATGACTGATAAATATATCCTGCTTTCTTGTTCCATAATTTTTGAAAAACCTTAGTATGTTTAACTGATTTAAATTAATCTCTACTTTGTGTCTATAACAAGCCTCAATTTAATAGAAATTTCAGGCTTTGTCATTCCCGTGAAAACGGGAATCTAGTCTGCTATTTTTGGCTTGTACACTAGATTCCCGATCAGGTCGGGAATGACAGTGTAGATACAAATTAAATGAGCTCGATAATAATACAATTATAGCATAAACCGCCTATCCAACCAACTTTGCAGAATTATACAGGTATATTTTTCAGGCATAGCCAAGGTGGATCACTGGATATTTCAAAAGCATGCGGATTTAATCCTTCATCATTAAGAACCTTATCTCCCTCCAAAGTGCAATGAACAAAATATTTTTGCGGTTTGCAAGTACATGAATTGGCATTATAAGTACTACCTGGAGGCATGCAATTTGTTTCAATGTGTTTTTTCGTGCTTTTGCAATCACTACTTGGTATTATATAGCGACAATTATATCTGTTGCCATGATCACCCTGGGGGGGGGTTAAGCGGATCATTCCAACTCTCGATCGGGAGCATCTTCAATTTAAACATACTCACAAGAAATCCCGATGATGTACTATTATCAAAGCGCAATGATGCATTGAACGCAGAGCATGAACCGCCACTGCGATTTTTATAAATAAAGCCGTAAGAATCAGAGCCACCCGCCGGTGGATAATGCCCGTAGTGCGCATAATATAGCTCTAGCCCAGAATCAAGCTGTTTTAAGAAGCTTATCCTTTGTACATCCCGACCTTTCTTTCTGACGCTTGCGCCAAAAGAAACCAAAATGACAGAAGCAAGAATGCCAATAATAGCTATAACAAGTAAGACCTCAATAAGCGTAAAACCTTTTTTCATTTTCAATTTAGTAAATAAAAACTGATTATCTAAACCACTGAACAATTAAGTTTCAATGTCCATTTTACTCCTGTAAGAGTAAT
>CAZMNQ010000054.1:0-7160 GCA_964567695.1 uncultured Bdellovibrionales bacterium | reverse complement strand
ATAGAGTTTAGCGGCAATAAGGCAATATTAATTATATAATTGGCCTTGATTCGCCCAAAAAGCTTTATCTACCGGTAAACTATTGAAAAGTCTGAACTTTGACAATCCACCCTCACTTTTTCTCAGCTTATTTTAAGGTGATAAGAAGTGAGGGGTAATAAACCATTCTAGAAATAATGGGAAAAATTACATAAAAATCTCATTATTTTAACTCTCTAAAACTTCGCAAAGGTTGAGATATGACTAGAAAGAAATTTTTAGTTGAAGGTCATAAATTTTCCTGCGAAGTTTTTTTATGTCTCAATATGCTCAAATTAAACCTTTGTGAAGTCTTAGAGGGAAAAATTTTTAACAAATATAAATACAAATTGGGTGCCACGCATATCGTGTGGCGCGAAACCGGAAACCACAGGAGGTGGATCATGGTGAAGAATCACTGCGCAGTGCACGACGGCAACGGTGTTGAGGTGCAGCACCCTCTCGCTTTGCGGCGGGAGAACGGGCGGTGGGTAACCACGCCGTGCTGCCTCTGATGCCGCGGCGAGCTGACTCGCCAAGCCAAGGCGGAGGGCAAAAGCAAGGTTTCGGTAAATCTTTGATTATCGAGTAAAAACTCTTAAAGCAAGAAGTCACCTGTCTTGTAAAAGAATTTGTGGTGAGCCCTCGGAAGCAGAGCCGAAAAATATTTTGAAGTCTGGCGCGGAAAAGCTGTGTCGGATGATTCAAAATAAACCTCAAACAGGAGGTGCTCCATGACGATCTATGTCGTTGACGGAGTTGTCTATACCTCTCGCGCAGCGGCCTTGTCCGCTAAGCAGGGTAGATGATAACCTGTCATTCTGCTGCGTCGAAAGGTCGCAAGCGGGGTCTAGTCAACCTGGCAACAGAAACTCTCGACTGTAAAAAGAGAAAACTTCGCTTTTCTCCAAAACATTTTTTAAGCAAGAAATATTTTGGAGGGAAAAATAACTTAAAACAAAAATGCTCTGACGAGCAAGGAGGCGTGGGTATGAAAAATACCAGTTTCGAAATTTTCAGCTCTGGAGTTGAAAATAAAGTTGATGTTGTCTTTTCCGATGGCCGTGTATGGGGTGTTTACTATGATCCAAGTGAAAAATATGAGTGGATAGAGTGCATCTGTGAACGGTGTGGCAAGAAAAAGGGTGGATACGATAGAGACATTTCCATTAAGATTATGGAAATTATCGACTCAAACAAAATGACGCCCGTCAAAAGACATCCTAGCATTCTCAAGATAGACATCGAATCATTCTTGACTAGAGATGATGAGTTTGTATGTAGTGAGTGTTTCGAAAAAGAGACTTAGAGGAGCCTCCACATCATGAGGATAAAAACGGACTCGTAATATCACGGGGAAGCTCCGTGACGCCTGATGAGCGGACACTATCTTTTCTGAAGAATATTTGAACTCAATTATTCTTCTCTCAATAAAACTTCGCAAAATAAATTTGCGGGATTTTATGGTGAAATTTACTATTTAATGTCAACATTCTCAATGGGAGAAAGCTATGCCAATAATTACTAATTTTGAAGAAATCAAGAATTATCTTGAGGCACTAACTAAAATTGCTAGTGGTTATCATCAAATTTTGTGTGAAAAATGTGAACATAACGGTTCAGAAGAATGGTGTTGGTATTGCGAGCAAGGTTTTTGGTATGAGTTCGGCGCAGAGCATGTCGAGTGTCAAAATGGAACTTGTCAGCTCTGTAAAAAAGACGCTCTTGTAACAAAAATATCTGGAAGGATGGCTGTGTTGGATCAGTCCAACGAACCATTTTATCAGATATATACCAGCGAAAATTCAATGACTAAGGAAATTATAAAAGAACAAGAATTTCTGCTTTCTTTGTGTTATGAATGCAGGATAAAAAATGGAGGAGTAGAGACATGTGAAGTTATAAATGTAACTAGTCCTCCATAGATTGCGTCATATGCGCTCAAACCCCAATCCTAAACAGGAGCGGGGCTTTTATTTTTTATAAAAGATTGCCAATTAATAAATTTATTTGTGAAAATAAATCATCACGCAATTTTGTTAACCAATGTTTTCGAGCGGGAAACTCGGAGGTGGAAAAATAATCTTTAGTTGGAGTGGATTTTTCTTCGGAAAAAGCGGAAGCGGTTTGGATGTGGAGACCGAAATTTATTAAAGAAAATCTGGTTTTTTTCTTGGTTTCAAATTCGGGTGAGGGTGAAAATTTGCCGATATTTTCTATTATTTCCAATTCTTGCGATAATTGTTCAAGATTTTTTTGCGGGGGTGTGATTTTTTGGATTGGTTCTGTGGTGGCAAGCAAGGTTGTGTTGGTTGCGGGGACAGTTGACGGGTGAGTTTGGTTTTTCCAGACCCAGCCGAGTTTTGTTTTTTCATAAGTCGCATCTTCAGCAATGGATTTGGCGGGACTTTTGTAGGCGATTTTGGAAGCGACTTTGCCAGTGGGATAGCGCAATTCTATTTTGGAAGCTGTATTATTCAAGGTGAATTTGGAATTGGTATGAGTGAGTGTCAATTCTTTGCCGGATTTGATAACTAAATCTGAAATGATTGGGTGGTTGACTAGTTTTTTCTTGTCTCCGGTGGCTATGCTCCAATCCTTGAGATTGATTTTCTTTTTGGATTTGTTTTTGATTTTGATCCACTCATTGCCAGTGTCCACGCCGCTTGGGTTGGCGGAAAGCCCGACAATGTTCACATCTAATTCGGGAAATTTTTTGACGATAATTCCGAAGGTTTTGATTGTGTCTTCACTCCCGTCAGAAATTTTGAGAGTTACGGTATATTGACCGGTTTTGGCATATTTGTGCCTAGTTTCTTTTTTGTAGGACTTGTGGCCATCGCCGAAATCCCAAGTATATTTCAATTTATCTTTATCAGCGTCTTTTCCTTGGGCGGAAAAATCAGCATACATATTTTTATAGGCTTTTTTTGGAACATCATTTTTAACTCGCGGCAAGTTATTAAAAACATTTTCCGCGTTTGGCGTCAAAAATTTGCTCCAGCGCCAAGATTGTCCATTAAAGTTGTAGGAAATATTTTCTTTGGCACCAGTATAAGAAACAGTTGAAACTATTTTTTCGTCTGGAGAAAAAAGGGTAACAGATTCAGCGCCGGAATTATTCAAAGCAAACTTGAAATTTTCTTTATAAACAACTAAATAAGCTTGCGATTTTATCGAGGTATTTTCCGGGAAAACATATTTGCCGGTTTTTGATCCGTCCCGCAAAATCCAGCCATAAAGGTCGGCATCTTTTTCTTCAGGATTATATAATTCAATAAATTCCTCTTGGCCTTTCGGCGGATAGGGAAAAATTTCGTTGAGCATGATGTTATTAGAATAGGATTTTAATTCTGGTTTTTTAGAATTTTCTTTATCTGGAGTTAGCGAAGATGACCAAAACCATTCACCATCGCTAAAGGAATAGGAATAATTTTTATTTTCTCCAATATAACTTAATGAATCAACGAGAGCTTCATCCTTGTCATATAATAAGATGGTATTATCGGCTGTAACTGAATAGCTTTTCCCAGAATAAATAAGGTCAGCATTATAAAGGTCTCTATATTCAGGAGTAGTTATTAGAAAATAACCATGAGCAGAAATTTCACCAATAAAATTAGAACTACTAATCAGCGAGCTTTCTTTGGAGTCTTGTTTGTTGAGTTTTTTCTTAAGTTTAAATCCGGTTAAATCAATGGCCTCATCAGTAGAATTATAAAGTTCTATAAATTCATTACGAGAGCTATCTGATGTTCCGACCAAAACCTCATTGAAGATTATAGATTTTTTTTCTGCAGAGATTTTGGAAGCAAAAACAAAAAATCCTGTTAAAAAACAGGATAAAAATAAAATCAAATTAATTCTATTTTTATTTTTCACCCGAATTTATTTAGATAAGTCTATTTTTCCACGAAAAACACTTTCCAGCTCTCTAGCTTCATCCTTGGCTCTTTCGCAATTTCCAGCTTTTTCTTCTTTTTCTTCCAAATTCATAATCAAATCTTTGATAGCGTACGGATCAGGCACTTGTTGAAAAACAAAGCGTTCTTTTTCACCGGCTGTTTGAATGAAGACATTGCCGAAATTCAGGAAAGTTGAAATCACGCCTTTGACTTCCGTGGTCACATCTTGGATTTTATAAAATTCCAATTCACTGACCGTTCTAATGAACAAGCCTTTCTGGTTGATATTAACAATTCTTTTATTGGTGACAATCCAAATATCAAAATAATAATCTATCCAAATTAAAAACAAGACAATCCAAATAAACATAGCGAAAGAATTTTCCAGAAAAACAAATAGGCTATGCATTGTAGCTTCAGTGAAGATTGGGAAAAGCAAAGGCAAGAGAATAAGACTGCCAAAAAGGGCTGCTATCATAAAAAAAATCAAAAGCATTTGCTTGAAAATATCAAACCAATGGCGTCTGATAACCAGGATTATAGACTCATCATTCTTCTGGCCCTTAAAATGAAATTTAGCGAATTTTTGCATAAAGAAACTATATAAATTAGGATAGTATCTGATTAATAATGATGTTCCAATCCATCGAGAAAAAAAGCGCGAGATTTGACAGCAGAAGTCCAGTAGAAACAATTACAAAAAAAGAAAGCATCATGATACGCAATTCTGAGTTGATGGAATATGTTGCTAAGTGATAGGCAATAAAAAGAGAGATAATCAGATAGACAAAAACAATAATCAAATATAGAACAAGTAAGATTAAATTAATCATCAGTAGAAATTATTAAATTAGGATTTATGTATTTGCCAAACCAGTAACCTTTCCAGAGCTAAGCTCTTGAGAAGTTTACGCCTGGCTAGAGCTTAGCTCTTACAAAAATTAAGCAAAACGCATAAGTCCTATTTATAATAAAACATTTTGTGGATTTGTGGAATAGGCAATGCCCAAATGTTTGTAGGCGTGTTCGGTGGCCATGCGCCCGCGCGGGGTGCGTGTCAAAAATCCGATTTGCAAAAGATATGGTTCATAGACATCCTCGATGGTTTTGATTTCTTCACTGGTAGCGGCGGCGATAGTTCCAAGACCGACCGGTCCGCCATTAAATTTTTCAATGATGGTGCGCAAAATGTGTCGATCGGCCGGCTCCAAACCGATCGGATCAATATCAATCATCTCCAAAGCTTCTTGCGCCACGGCGCTATCGACAAATTTATGATCTTTGATTTGCGAAAAATCCCGCACGCGTTTCAAAAGGCGATTAGCGACGCGCGGAGTTTGGCGGGCGCAGCTGGCAATTTTTTCCAAACCGGTTTCATGCATTTCCACGCCCAAAATACGGCTGGATCTTTTAATGATGTCTTGTACCTCCTTGTTTTGATAAAATTCTAAACGATAGGTGGCGCCGAAACGATTGCGCAGGGGATTAGAAAGCGCGCCGAGTTTTGTCGTGGCGCCGATCAAAGTAAATTTTGGCAAATCTAATTGAATAGTTCGAGCGGAAGGGCCTTTGCCGATGATGATGTCTAATTTGAAATCTTCCATCGCCGGATAGAGAATTTCTTCAATCGATTTGTTAAGGCGGTGGATTTCATCAATAAAAAGAATGTCGCCGTCTTGCAAATTGGTGAGAATGGAACCGAAATCGCCGACGCGTTCGATGGCGGGGCCGGAAGTGGTCTTGATGTTGACGCCCATTTCTTTGGCGATGATGTTGGCTAGTGTCGTCTTGCCGAGACCCGCTGGACCATAGAGCAGAATATGTTCAATCGGCTCCTCGCGTTTTTTGGCGGCGCGAATCAAAAAATCCAAATTCTTTTTCACTTTTTCCTGGCCGATATATTCCGCAAACGACTGCGGGCGCAAAGTGTTGTCCAAATTCAAATCCTCGCCAGTTGCTTGGGGCTGGGTGGGGGAATCGATATTATCAAATTGTTCGGAGGAATCGACTAACATTGGAATTTTCAATGATCAATAACCAATTTTCATTGAATTTTCAATTAAGCAATAATCAAGCTTGGATAGTTGAAAATTGGTTTATTGTAAATTGATTGAAAACTGTAAATTGAAAACTGTAAATTAAGGCCGTAATCTTAGTATATCACTTCTTGACAAAAAACCCAAGCTATGCTAAGCTACTTAGTCATATGATTTTGGCTGAAATATGCCTATTATATGGCTAGCAGTAAACTGTAGGCAATTGGTGGCTTCTATCTTTTGTCATCAATTTTGGGAACTTTTTATCAAGATATGGGCGGATTGGTCACGCCCCGCACCATTTTTCGGAATAAGCCGTGTAGTGTAGAAAATTTAAGGCGAAGCCGCTTCGCTCTCATTTAATTCTATTACCACAAGATGTTGTTGAAAATGGTGCGGGGTGAAGCTGGACCGTGCCTCGATACTGTTCCTTCCCCAAGGGTCTAACTCTTGGGATTTGCCTGCAGGTTATTGTCAGAACCACAGATTAGCACTGAAGACACTGATTCCACTGAAGGGCGGTGGGATCGAAATAAAAATTTCTTTGACAATGGGAGATAAGTTATGTATCACGATATATATTTTTGGTCTGGAATTTCTTTTATCGGAACTATTTTTTTAGTAGGTGCACTTTTTTCCAGCGATAAAAAAGTAGATATTGCGATGTGCTGTATGATAATAGCAGTTGGCAATTTCGGGATTGGGCGTACTCTTGAAAATATGTGGGCGATGGAATCGCTTACAAAAGAAGTTCCCCTTGAACAGATCACAATGAAAGGGAAAAAACATTTTTCAGGCAAAGTAGACATTCTATTTAAAGATGGTAAATTAGACTCAGTAACATTGGTATCAAGCTCAAGCATGCCTGAGTCAGTAAGGCCGATAAGAATTGAGCCAGTACCAACAGTGGGGAAATAAGAAGCAGAGCCGGCAACGCTGGCGAGAAAGCAAAAGGCAGGATCTTGGAGGATTCCTGCCTTTTTTAATTGTCAGAACCACAGTTATTGGAATTTTCAACGATCAATAACCAATTTTCAATGAATTTTCAATTAAGTAATGATCAAATTTAGATAATTGAAAATTGGTTTATTGTAAATTGATTGAAAACTGTAAATTGAAAATTGTGAATTAAGACCCTGGTCTTTCTAGAAGTCTGTCACCCTCTCCACCTCCTCAATCGTCGTCTCGCCTTCCAAAACTT
>CAZMNQ010000053.1:0-7290 GCA_964567695.1 uncultured Bdellovibrionales bacterium | reverse complement strand
CCTTACAATAAAGCCTTTCAAGGTCTTTTCTGGAAATTATTATCTTATGTCTACTCATATTTCAATTATATAACACTCATTCAAATTGTGCAATGATACAAAAAACAAACTAAAAAACACTGCCCCACCCTATTTAACCTAGAATTGGAGAATAATCAAGGATTAGATTAATAGGATTAGATTAATATTCAATAAGTTATTCTCCAACCTTATATTTACCCTTCCATCCATCATATATCGAACCATAACCCGCTTTTTTAAAAATTGGCCGCGTCTTTTTAAAAAGGTCCATTAAGGTTTTTTCATCGCCATCTTTTACTATTTTCATCAGTTTTTTCATCAATTCCGCGTCATTCCATGGCAACTTTTTCAAAGGATGTTGTTTTAAATCCCATTGTAAATATTTATAATACGGCTTGACCCTTCCTTCCAATGCAAAAATACAATTTAAAAGCCATGAAATAGCCTCAGTCATTTCAAAATGAGCAGCAATCAAGTTGCCATCTCTTCTGCATTTAGCTGATCGATATATTTGATTTATGAAAGCATCCAGACTGCTCGATATTATTAACCCAGCTTCTTTTTTAGAAATAACCGATTTATTATTAACGATTTTTTGAATTTTCCCTGTCTTATCCGACATAACTTCAATATAGACATAACTAAATCTGTCCCGCACCGTATCTGAACCAAAAATAGCATGCCTTTTTAACTCCGCGACCGTTTTTACGAATATATCAAATTCAGGATCTTTTGAAATTTTAGTATACTTTTTCTCATATTCTTTTTTGACTACATCATTAACTATCATCACGAAATCATAATCAGAGTTTTTAGTAATCATCCCCTTTCCCCTTGAACCAGAAAGCCAAAATGCCAAGACATTTTGGTCTGCCTCCAAGTCCTGAACTAACTTTTCAAATTTTTGGTCTGCCCTTTTTGATGCCATATGATTGCAAAATTAATTTTTATATCCCGCTCACTCCTGTCATGTCTTCTTGGATGATTTGTTTGGTGCGGAAGAGTTTGCGCGTAAGAGAATTTTTGAAGACGAAGAATTCTTCCAGCTTCAAGATGTAGCTGATTGCCACAAAAATCAGAAGACCCGTTAAGGCGGCGGCTGTAAGTTGCATGAAAATTCCAACAAAAGTGTCTACAATCACCACCAAGTCCATCAAGTGTTTAGCGCCTTGCGTTCCGACTCCCGCCACAAACGAAGCCACGGAAATTTTTGATATGGATAAAATAATATTCTTATCATCTAAATTTTCAAATCTGGTTCTGAGCATAAATAAAAGCAAAATCATTTGAACCACGCTGGCCGCTGAATAGGCTACCACCAAGCCCAGAATATGAAAGCGTCCGATGAGCAAAAGAACCAGTCCAATATTAACAGCTTCCGTTGCCAGTGCGATGTAGAAAGGTGTTTTCGTATCATGTAGGGCATAGAATGATCGAGCCAAGAGTGGTATTGTGCTTTGCGCAAAAAGACTGACAGCAAAAATTCCCAAACATTGGAAAGTTAGAACTGTATCCTCCCAATCAAATTTTCCATCACCCAAAATAACCCGTACAATCTGCGCGCGTAACACGATAATCATAACACTCAAGGGAATAACAAAAAACATAATTTGGCGGAATGTTCGCGAAAATATTCTGATAAAATCCGCATGTTCTTCACGCGCCGCATGTTGAGACAATGTCGGAAAAACTGCAATCGCGAAAGAAATCCCAAACAATCCCAACGGCACGCTTTGCAAATTTTGCGCAAAATTAAAAACAGACAGACTACCCTCTGCCAACATTGAAGCAAAAATAGTAATCACCAAAAGATTAATTTGATTAACCGCAATGCCCAACATCCGCGGAATCATCAAACGCAAAACTTTACGCATCGCCTGATCCTTCAGGGATTTAAATAAAATAAAGCTGTGACTGAAGCCAGCATGCTTGGCGGCTGGATATTGAAGTAGCATATGCAAAAAAGCCCCGAAAACCACGCCCCAAGCCAGTCCGATTGATCCTAGCAAGGGAACAAAAACAAAAATACCTACGATTATGCCTAAATTATAGAGAAGCGGCGCCAAAGAATAGATTAAAAATTTCTTAAAGGAGGTCAGGATTCCGCCCAAAATTCCACTAATACCTAAAAATAACGGGCTTAAAAACATTATTCGAGTAAATACAACCACTGTTTCCATTTTTTCTGCTGAAAAGCCAGGTGTAATAATTTTCATTATGAACGGCGCAAAAATTGCAAAGAAAACTGAAATGACAATTATAAAAAATATAGCCAGATTCATAATGCCATTAGCTAATTTCCAAGCTTCGCTTTCTTTATCCTTGCTAATAAGTCCGGTGAAAACGGGAATGAAAGCCGCACTCAAAGCACCGAGAATCAGAAAATTGTAAATCAAATCAGGAATACGAAAAGCGGCATAATAAGCATCTAGAGTATCCCCAGCACCGAAACTCGTAGCCAAAAATCTATCCCGCAAAAGTCCCAACACGCGACTAGCTAGCCCTGCCATCGTAATTATGAAAGCTGCCGAAACAACCGATTTAGACGGTTCCGAATTAAGAATCAAGCTATTTCTAAAAATTTTGTTCATCATTCACCCTATCAAATAATATATTAATTAGACTTTTGTTGTTATTTTTATTTTACTGTATTCTGCTTATTAAAACTAGATATGTTACTACTATTTGATGGGGTAAACCCATACCAAGCAGTCTTATTTCTGCGTAAAAGCCACGCTCATAAATTTATCGGTCTTGAGATCGGTTTCTATTTTTATTTCATTATTTTGCTTGTCCGCATCCTCGGGATAATTCCAAATTACATTATAATCTTCCGGATAACTAATCTCTGACACAAACCCACTTCCGACACTGCCGGATTGTTTTTGCGCTAAAAGTGAATAGGTATCAGCCAGCTTATCCGTGGCATTCATATTTATTTTAAACGGCAACAAATATTTATATTTGACCATCGCTGTTTCTTGCGGACTGACATAGACCCAGTTAGCGAATACCGTCTTGTCAGAATCTTCATAAACGCGCGTGCCACTTTCATCATCAATGCGCATCAAGTCTTCTTCTGTTTGCACTTGCGCGTCGCGCTTGAAACCCAAAGTATTGTAATCCAAGGGCGGCGAATTAAATTCCCGCGTCTGGCCATCCGCTGACAGCAATGTCGAACCTTTCGGCACATACACCCGCATATAATCCGCATTGACCCTGTTCCACCAATCATATTTCAAACTGCCTCCATTATGATGACGAGTTATGGTCACCGTGTCAATAATGGAGCCGTCTGACTGAATTTCGGCTTGATGCGCGATTGATTCGTCAATTACACCGTCCGTCTTATAACCATTAATATTAGTATTAATCACACTCAAATAATCTTTTTGCGTGTTCAAAATTTCACCTGACCAACCCTCCTGAGACAGCACTTTCTCAACCTCATAATTTTTGGAATAAATCAAAATTTGTTTTTCATTCAGACTCTCCAGCAAAATTTTCAGCGTTTTGGCGATGTCACCTAAATTTTTCGTATTGAAAATCTTATCCAAAATCTTCGGTGCCAAATCAGCCAGAATTTTTTTCGGTTGATTAAGCTCCTTATCATATTCAACCTCGACTTCTTGTTGCACTTTTTCCACAAAATTATCTTTATCCACCGTTACGCCATATTCTTCCATTTCAATCGGACCGGTCACTTCCAAGAGTTTTTGCATTACAATAGGCGTCATCGTGATTACGCCATCCATGGTCGGCCCGCCGGTTTTTTCATAAAACCAAGCGGCTTTCTCGGCAGATTTTGGAAAATCAGGAAACCAATTGCTGTCATGCAAGCTCCACGCCGCTGAAATTTTTTGAATGGGAACAGGCGGCACAACTTTTACTTTCAGCTGGCCATCCGGATTGAATATGCCGTCAATGAAAAATTTTCTGACATTCCCATTAAAAATGTCCAGCACGCCATAGGTGCCAATAAAACCGCCTGTCGCACGCATCTCCTGATTGTTCTGAAACAAGAACAAATATTTGCGCGGCCCATTGCCACTCAGGATATCCGTAAAAATTTTACTGTTATCCACAAACGCCGCAATGAAATTTTTAATCTCCGGCAATTTGCTTTTCAATTCCACAAATTGCGCCCGTTGCTCAGTCGGAATATCATCCATATTAACCTTATCCAAATTATCTTGCACATCAATAACTAGCGTCAAAATTTCTTTCAAGTTTTTGTCCGTGTCCTGAAATATTTTTAAAAACGACACCGAAGAATCACTCTCGCCGGCCAATGGATTTTTGATAGCATTCATCGACTGCATAATTTCTCCAGCCAAAATTCCAATCCTGGAAATATCTTTTCCAGCTTGCGCCATATGATCGCTTGAAGAAACCTTGGATAAATATGGAACGAAGCGCAATGGCTCAATCAAAATTCCACCCAAACTATCTATATCTTTTGATATGCTTTCAAATTTATTATAAGCCTCTTCAAACTCGAAAGAAGATTTTTTAAAATCTCTCGCCGCCATGCCTTCTTTGGCCAACGCTAAATTAACATAAGCATCCTTGCCAGTACCCAAAATCAAATCTTTCATTTTCATGCCTTTGTTAAAAAAGCTGACACCGAAGATAACTAAAAATATAATCACCGCTAGACTGGAAAAAGAAAGCGCCAGTGGCCTGTATTTTGACCAGGAAAAAGGCTCTCGCCAAACTGGCATCTCAATTGGCGATTCTCTTTTTTTTGTTGGCTCGACAAAAGGATTTTCAAATATGCTTTCTGGTTCAGCTTTAACTGGCTGACTAGCTTCATATATGATTGGCACCTGATCCGACTCAAAGACTTGTCCAAATTGATAGACCATCGCTCTTTTATCTTCCTGAAAAAAAACTTGCTCTGACTCCGTATGCGTGCTTCGAGTTGTTTTTTGTGTTCTTTGCAAATCAAAATCTCCCATGCGATTAACCGGCCTGATATCAAACATTTGTGGTATTATTCGATTGATATTTCTATTTTTATTTTCCATTAAATTCTAATACTATTGTACACCGCCAGCGTTTCTTCAGCCATTTTTCCCCAGCTATATTTTTTAACTTGCTCGAAGCCTTTTTTTATTAAATCATGGCGCAAATTTTCATCTTCAATTATTTTTTTCATCGCGCTGGAAATCGCCGTCACATCCTCACCATCAAAAAAATAGGCGCTTTCACCTAATACTTCCCGCATGCACTGATGATCCGAAGACAAAACCGGCACGCCCTTGCTCATCGCTTCCAGTGGCGGCAAACCAAAGCCCTCATACAAAGACGGAAAAACATTGGCGATTGATTTGTGAAACAAAATATCCAATTCGTAGTCGGAAACATCATAGACAAAAATAATATTTTCTATTTTTCGTTCCAGAATAAATTCACGCAGTCTTTGATAAAAATAGTCATTCTTGCCAGTCAACACCAATTGTAGATCTTTTTTTTCGGTCAGCACTTCATAAAATGCCAACACCAATCGTTCTAAATTCTTGTGCGGATAGGCATTACCAACATAAATCAGATATGGTTTCAGTATACCATATTTTTGCAAAATTCCTGTGTCCTTTTTCGGACTCATCATGCAGAAATCTTCGCACGCTTCATAAGTCACCACTGTTTTCTTTTCCACCGAAGCTCCATAGTTTTTTGCAATGTCTCGTTTAGTAAATTGCGAAATAGCAATGATGCTTTGCGCGCGCGCAATCGCCAGCTTGATTGCCAAGCGGTAGGCCAAAAATTTGAGACGATAAAAAACCGGATGCAAAGTGCTGTTTCTCACTGTCGGAAAATGCAACAGCGTCAAATCATGAATTGTCACTACAAATTTTTTGCAATAAAAAATCGGCACATTGAAATGCGGGAAATGCACCAAATCCAAATTATATTTATACAATGACCATGGAAAATAAATCTGCTCCGCGAAAGTGTACCACTGAAAATCCGCCAACACTTTGTGGAAATTCGGATTTTGTGGCTGATATTCCGCAAATTTTTCTTTTTTGAGAAAAACAAAATATTGATTCCCGTCTTCCAGAGAAACCTTTTCCAGCTTTTCCACCAATTTTTGCGTATAACGCCCCAAGCCCTTTTGCTTTATCCCAAAAAAGCGGGCATCAATTCCAATCCTCATACCCCAATTATACCACCAAACCGCCAAAAAAAGGAGCGAAGAAGCTCCTCTGTGCATTACTAATGGCCATTTAGCCGTTAAGCTCTATTGCCGATTATTATGCCTTTATTATATACCCAAACAAGGACAAATAAAAAAAGCGGCACCAACAGTCAGACTGTCAGCGCCGGCAAGGGTTTTGTTTTTGTTGGTGTTTATTTATCCAGTTCTTCATTGGCCTCTTTGAGAGCAACGGCATAGCTTGCCCAGAAATAGGCCTGTGCCGGAGAAATCCCCCTCTCACTTTTTGGTAAACCTGGCTTGCCAAAGCGAAGCTGGAATTCCTCCCATATGTCATCGTCATGCACTGCATTGAAGAGACGCAATAACTCATGGTCGGTATTTTTTTCGTGAAGTTTTTTCGCTTCTTCCCTAGCAATGTTTATGCCAGCAAGAACTTCGTCTCCGTCGGACATTATGCACCTCTCTTGTTATTTAATCTTTCCCTCAGTCAGCCCAAGCCACACATATATTAATTGGCCAGACTATCCCTCTTGTTTCTGAGATTCAAATGTTCAAGAACTTCAAAGCAGTCTATTGTAAAAAACTTTATTTGTCAATCGTCTGTACAAGATTGTCTATCTGACAAAAAACAAAAAGCGCCATAACAAGTGCTTTTTTGGATATTTTTGAACAGCCAAATCGCGACCTAGCCATTGAGTTCATACTGATTTTGATCTAATATCAATTACCATTCGCCAATCATTAATCCCTAAAAATAATTAATTTTTTGTGATCTATTAAGACACTCCTTATTTTTCTCCTTAAAATAATTACGCTTGTCTTCCGGATAGTTTTCACAAGTCTTAAGCTTACCGTCCGCTTTAACTCCACATTCTTTCACCACTGACTCATAAAACATATCATCAACCTCCTGCATGCAATTATCAAAAGAACGCATACTATACCAACCAAGAAAAAAGTACAATGCCACTGACATTGCGATAACAATTATTATCGCTATTATATAATTCTTTTTCATATTTTTTAATTTAAATATTAATTTTATAAACGCCAATTTATCCCTTAATTTCATAGTATACCCCTTGCCCAATTTGGCCAACCTG
>CAZMNQ010000052.1:0-7335 GCA_964567695.1 uncultured Bdellovibrionales bacterium | reverse complement strand
AAACGGGCGCCGTAAAAGCGGATAGCAAGATTTTGGTTTCCCCGGTGACAGCTACGCCAGTTATTTGGAGTATATCGGAGAAAAAAGCAGGCACATCTTTTACTCTGAAAATAATTGATCCGCTCAAAGAAGATATCAGCTTTGATTGGTGGATCATTAAGGAGAAATAACAGATACTTATTATGAGTTTGTTTTGGTGGCTATTTTGAATATGCTATAATTTCAGAGTAACAATAAAAAATTAAAAGAAGCATTATGGATAATAATTCAGAACAAGAAACGCCAAATAACAAAGTTTGGCTTGAAGGCGATATTGTTTGTTATGGCTTGTCAAACGAAGTGGATGAGCGGGAGGCAATTTTATTGAATGATGTTGGGCTTGAATATATAAATAGCGGAAAGGCATCCTTTGTTTTAATTGATCTCCAACAACAATCCAGCAAGTTTTCTTCCGTGGCGAGAAAAATTTGGGTCAAGTTCTTGCAGAATACCAAAATTAAAAAGGCTGCAATGTTCGGCGGAAATATTATTGTGAGGACCCTAGCTTCTTTTGTAATTGCCGCGGCCGGCAAGAAAAATATAAAATTTTTTGCTGCCAAGGAAGAAGCTTTGAAATGGCTCAAGTCATAATGAATATAAAGCGTGAGATAATAGACCTGTTGCGTAATAACTTACTACTGCAATTTCCATATTTTGGCCAAATTTTCCAAAAATTTTCTTGGCTTAGCGTAGGCTAAACCGCAAAAATTGTTTGAAAAATTATGCCTCAAAATCTGAAAATTTAGTTACGCAACTTATTACGCAACAGGTCTAATCTTTAAATAATACTAAATCAATTTAATCTGTGTTGTATCGCTGTTGGAGGTTGAGCCTCCATAAGGGAGGCTCAACCTCCTGAAAGTGATACTAATGCAGTTAATTTGGTATATTAAAAAAATGGAAGAAAAAAAGAAAAAGAAGATGTATAAATTGACCTGTCATGATGTCGGCGTGGATTGTGATGTGGAATTTCTGGGTGAAAATTTTGATGAAATAATGGAAAAAGCCGCGCAACACGCAGCCGCTGAACACAACTTGCCGATTATTCCGCCAAATATAAAGAAAAAATGTTTGGCGTCTTTGAGAGAAGTTGAGGTGAATGAGCAGGGCAAAGAAATAAAATAATAAAGCTATTGCTAATGTATGATTAAAAAAGAAATAGGCACGCTTCTGTCTTTTATCGCGGAAGGACTGGTTCTTTTTGATAAACGGGGACATATAACATTGGTAAATCCACATGCAACTTTGCTGTTGGATTATACAAGCGAAGAGTTGATGGGGAAACATGTCGATAATGTTTTTGATATTTATATTGACAATGAACGGGTTGAAAAAAACAAAATAACCAAAACAATTTTCACCGAAGGGAAGCCTTTTAACACTCCGCAGGGGCATACCATTTATTTCAAATCCCAAGACGGCAGAAAATTTCCGGTTTTTATTTCAGCCAAATCCTTTGAAGCAAGCGGAGAAAAAAGCGGTGTGTTGGTTTTTCGCGATATCACAGTGGAGAAAGAACTGGAAAATTACAAAATAAACACGGCCAAGCGCTTGGCGACATTGACGCCAATTTTGCAAAGAACTTCCACCGGCAATCTTTCAATCAGAGTCAAGGTTCCGCCGACGGAGGATGAATTCACGGAGCTTTTTGTGGGAATAAATTTGATGATGGATGATCTTGAAGAGCTTGATAAAACAAGAAATAAAAGTGAAGCAGATCGCATCGAGGGAATTACGCGAGCGGAAAGGGAGAGAAGAATGTTATCGGAAGGATATTCAAGAGAATTGGAAATAAAAGTTAGGGAAAAAATCAGAGAACTTAATCAATCGAAAGTGCACATTGAAACACTGATCGAAAATCTGACGAGCGGGCTGATTGAGTTTGACATTGATCACCGGCTGGTGAGAATGAATAAGGCTGCCGAAGAATTATTGGGAATCAGAAGAGAGCAAGTTCTGGGCAGAATTATTGATAAAAATGACGCGGGTAATAAGGAATTGCTGGCCTTGATGGAAGTGGCTACGCCGGAATCGTATGAAGAAGTTAAAAAAGTCAGCGAAAATGTTACCAGTCTTGCCGGTGATGTATATGAAATTAAAATAAGAGATCCGGAAGAAAAAAATTTGCAAGTTTCCACCATTCCAATTACGGAACATGCCATGGGCGGAGGCGGAATTATAAAAGTAATTCGAGACATCACCCGAGAAAGCCTTATTTCTAAAAGCAAAAGCGAGTTTATTTCAATTGCCGCACATCAACTGCGAACGCCTTTGTCGGCCATCAAGTGGGCGTTGCAGATGCTGATCAAAGGCGGAGAAAATAAGTTTTCTGATTTTGAAAAAGATTTGTTAGCTAAAAGTTTTGACAC
Source organism: uncultured Bdellovibrionales bacterium (assembly GCA_964567695.1). GTDB lineage: Bacteria > Patescibacteriota > Minisyncoccia > Moranbacterales > UBA2206 > UBA2282. The sequence goes on along the minus strand of CAZMNQ010000052.1, from coordinate 4,927 downwards.
CAATGACAGAATGATCAGCTTGGTTAGCGATATGTTGGATGTATCCAGAATAGATGAAGGCCGGTTTGATTATGATTTCAAGAAAAACAACGCGGCTGATTTAATTCGTTCCTTGGTAGCTAATTCTGAAATAGCGGCCAAAGAAAAAAATATAAATATCGTTTTTAATAGCGATAAACTGGCAGAATCTTTTATTTTTGATGTTAATAAATTGTCGGTAGCAGTGCAGAATTTGCTTGAAAACGCTGTAAAATATACCTTGCGAAATGGCAAGATTATAATAGATTTGAAAAAAGACGGGGATTATGCCAAAATAGAAATAAGCGACACGGGCGTGGGCATACCCAAAAATCAAATTGACAGAACTTTCTCTAAGTTTTTTAGAGCCGAGAATGTCAAGAAAATTGAAACTGGCGGATCGGGACTGGGATTGTTTATTGTTAAAAGTATCGTTGATAAACACGGCGGAAAAATATCCGTGGAGTCGGAAGAAAACGAGGGAACCACATTCTCGTTAAAAGTTCCATTGAAAGGCAATGAGGGTGTGAAATAATAAATAATTTTTTTAAGTATAAAAAATATGGAAAATAAAAAAATACTCGTAGTCGAGGACGACACATTTTTGCGACAACTAATTGCCGCAAAAATGGAAGCGGATGGTTTTGATATATTTGTGGCGGTTGATGCTGATGCAACCTTCAAATATTTGGAAGAGTCCAAACCGGAGATTATTTTGTTGGATTTGATGTTGCCGGGACTGGATGGTTTCCAGATTTTGGAACAAATAAAAAAGGATCCAAAAAACAAAGAAATTCCTGTTGTAATTTTGAGCAATCTCAGTCAGAAAGAGGATATTGATCGAGCGATGCTTCTAGGCGCCAAGGATTTTTGGGTCAAGGCCTATTTAACCTTGGATGACATTGTGGAAAAAATCGACTCGATTATTGGCAAACAAGATAAGGCATAATAGTTTGAATATAAATCTTGAAGTTAACAATAAAACTCAAAGTCCGCTGGCGGATGATTTTTTTGTTTTGGTCGCGGAAAAAACTATTGCGGCGGCAGGCTATGAATTTTTGCAGGACAAAGAGATTTCAATCAGCGTTGCGTTAGTCTCTGAAGAAGAAATGCAAAAACTAAACAATGAATATCGCCAGAAAGACAGCACGACGGATGTTTTGTCTTTTTGCGAATATGAATCAATGAAAGAGCTTAAAAATGTTTCCGAGCCTGAGATATTTCTAGGCGAATTGATTTTGTGCTATGATGATATCAGCAAATATGCGAAAGAGAAGCAGATAGAGTTGCAAGGGGAAGTTGTCAATGTGACTTCTCACGGTGTCTTGCACCTTCTGGGTTTTGAACACGGCGATAAAATGTTTGCGCTGCAAGATCAAGTGGTTAATAAAATTTAACATTGTCATTCCCAACTTCCTGCCTGCCGGTAGGCAGGGATTGGGAATCTAGTCACAAACATATTGATACTGGATTCCCGCTTTCGCGAGAATGACAACTATATATATGCAACGAATAAAAAATTTTGGTCGAAGTTTGACGCACGCGATTAGCGGTTTGAGCTATGCTTTGCGGTATGAGAAAAATTTTCAAAACGAAGTTATTGTCGCTTGCTTGGTTTTTGTGGCGATGATTTATTATCAAGTGACACCCAGTGAAATGGTCGTTTTGTTTTTGGTGGTTATGGGCGTTTTAGTGATGGAACTTCTCAATACTGTTATGGAAAGAATTGTGGATATCTTGAAGCCGCGAGTTCATCCCTATGTCAAAGTAATCAAAGATTTGATGGCGGCCAGTGTTTTGGTCTCATCGCTTTTGGCGATAAGTATCGGTTTGATAATTTTCATCCCGCATGTTATGGAGCGATAAACCCTCACACCAATTTACAAAATCAAAACCCTACGCCAAAAGCCATTTATTTGAAATTGGTGTGGGTAAATTGCGGATAAAGTAGATTTGTAATATAATAACATAATACAAGATAAATTTTTAATTAAGGTAATCTTGAAAATAAATCATGGCAAGTCGTGACATTATTGTTGGCGTTGATATCGGATCAACCGGTGTGAGGACTGTGATTGCGCAAGTTTTTCCGGAGGAAGAAAAACCCAGAATAATCGGGGTTGGTTTTGCCAATTCCACAGGCGTGAGAAAAGGCGTAATTGTTGATTTGGAAGAAGCCACCAGATCTATAAATGAATCAGTGGCGCAAGCGGAACGAACTTCCGGCGTGGCAGTGAGCCAAGCGATTGTCAGCATCGGTGGCAATCACATCACTTCGCAAAATTCAAAAGGCGTGATTGCGGTTGGCAAGGCGGATGGCGAAGTGACGGAGGATGATGTCGCGCGCGTGATTAATGCGGCGCAAGCGATTTCAATTCCACTCAACCGCGAAATTATCCATATCATCCCGAAAAATTATTCTTTGGATGACAATAAAAATATTAAAGACCCGCTAGGAATGAACGGAGTGCGTTTGGAAGTGGACGCAATGATTGTGGAAGGTTCAACGCCGTTTATAAAAAACCTGATCAAATGTTTTGAACAGGCTGGAATCGCTGTTTCTGATTTTGTTCTGGCGCCATTGGCCGCGGCCAAAGCGACTTTGACCAAAAGACAGAAAGAATTGGGCGTGGTGCTGGTGGACATTGGTGGCGGTACAACATCGGTGGTGGTTTTTGAAGAAAATGATCTTTTGCACACGACAATCTTGCCGATTGGCGGCAATCATATCACCAATGACATCGCTATTGGCCTGCGAACTTCAGTTGATGTGGCGGAAAAAGTTAAATTGGAATATGGCAATGCGTTTCCGCGAGAAATCAGCAAGAAGGAGGAAATTGATTTGGCGCAAATAGATTCCAATGAAGAGGGAATTGTGTCCCGCTATCATGTGGCCGAAATAATCGAAGCGCGTCTGGAAGAAATTCTGATTTTAGTTAATAAAGAACTGAAAATAATCGGGCGGGAAAAATTGTTGCCGGCAGGAGTGGTTTTGACTGGCGGCACCGCTAAACTTCCCGGTGCGGTTGATTTGGCAAAAAATATTTTAGGTCTTCCGGCACAAACGGGATTTCCAATGCAACTGGGCGGCTTGATTGACAAAGTGGATGAACCAACTTTTGTTACGGTGGTCGGACTGATATTGTGGGGATTGGAAAATGCCACCATTTCACAAACGAGAGGCAACCGTAAGAGACCGGGCGAAACTTTGATAAGCGGAATGGGCGGTTCAATTGACGGTATGAAAAAATGGCTGGGTAAATTTTTACCATAAACCAAAAAAAGAACTTATTTAGGCTGAAATAAAGGCTAAGTTATCGAATAGCCGGATGAGTATAGGCAAATAAAAACAAAAATACAATGATATTTGACACATAGTAATTATATGTGCTAAATTTAATTACTAAAGAACAGGGAAAAAGGTCTTCAAATTTCGCGAAAAAGTCATTAAATTTCATTTTATTATATAAGTCAAAAACATATGGCAGAAATAAAACCACCCGTAGAGATTTTTGCTCGCATCAAAGTTGTTGGTGTTGGAGGCTCAGGAAACAATGCGATTGAGAGAATGATTGAATCAAAAATCAAGGGTGTTGAATTTGTGGCGATCAACACTGACTCACAAGCTTTGCATCATAACAAAGCAGCTGACAAGGTGCATATTGGTAAAAACCTAACCAAGGGACTTGGGGCTGGTATGAACCCGGATGTTGGACGACAAGCCGCTGAGGAAACTCGCGATGAAATTCAAGATGTTTTGAAAGGCGCAGATATGGTTTTTGTAACTTGTGGCCTCGGTGGTGGCACGGGTTCTGGCGCCGCGCCGATTGTGGCTGAAATCGCCAAGGAGCTGGGTGCGTTGACGGTGGCAGTGGTGACCAGGCCATTTACTTTTGAAGGTGCACAACGAAGAGCGATCGCTGAAGAAGCATTGGAGAATTTGCGAGAAAGAGTTGACACTTTGATAACTATTCCCAATGACAAATTGTTACAAATCATCGATAAGAAAACAACCTTGATTAATTCCTTCAAGATTGTGGACGATGTTTTGCGCCAAGGCGTGCAGGGGATTTCCGATTTGATCACCAAACCCGGCATTGTTAATGTCGATTTTGCCGATGTGCGGGCGATTATGTCTAACAGCGGATCAGCTTTAATGGGCATTGGAATTGGCACTGGGGAAAATCGAGCGGCTGACGCGGCCAAAGCAGCCATCAACAGTCCACTGCTTGAACTTTCCATTGATGGCGCGCAAGGCGTGTTGTTTAATGTCAGCGGATCGGCGGATCTGACGATGTTGGAAATCAATGAAGCGGCAAATATTATCACAGAATCAATTGATCCGAATGCGAAAGTAATTTTTGGCGCGGTAGTAGATGACACAATCAAGAAAGGTGAAATTCAGATCACGGTGGTGGCGACCGGTTTTGATTCAGACCGCGTAAATGAATCTCCACTAGAAAAAATGTCCCGAATGACCGTGACGCCGGCAAGATCGAATGTACAAAGCAATTCTAATGTTTCTGATATAATGGAAGAGGATGAAGAAATTGAAATGCCTAAAATAACTTTTCCATTCAAAAGTGAATCCAAAATGATCATTGAAGAAAAGGTTGCACCCAAGTCAATTAGACCAGCTTTCACCGCCACTGAAAAATCCTTAGAAGACGAAGATGATGAGCTTGAAATCCCCGCGTTTATTCGCAGAAAGATGGGGAAATAGAGATGCCGATACGAAACTACGAATTAAATTCGAATCTACGAACGAAAGGGCGTGTGTGAAATTATATTGAATAAAAAAAGCAGTTTTCCATAATAGGGAACTGCTTTTTGATTATGCTTAATTTGAGTTATCCACACCCCCTGGTATTTTTTATTAAAAAATATGGTATAATAATATTAGACTTAT
>CAZMNQ010000051.1:0-7379 GCA_964567695.1 uncultured Bdellovibrionales bacterium | reverse complement strand
TTTGATATTGTTTTTGCTAATGAAGATGAGGCTATTGAATTTACCAATAAAAATAATCCGATTGATGCTTTGCATGAAATAGCCAAAATTTGCAATATCGCTGTGGTAAAATTAGGAGCAAAAGGCAGCTTGATTAAAAAAGGCAAACAAGTTTTCACTATCGATCCGCATAAAGTTGATGTTATAAACACAAATGGCGCGGGCGATATGTATGCGGCCGGAATTTTACATGGACTCATAAATGAACTAGACTTGCAAGACGCTGGAAAAATAGCGAGTCATGTTTCAGCTTTGGTTGTTTCCAGTGTTGGCACGCGTTTAGATAAAAAACATTTTAATTCAATTTATAAATATAAGATTATGAGGAAAAAACAAGATTATAAAATTAAAGATATAACTTTAGCTGAATATGGCCGGAAGGAAATTATAATTGCGGAAAAAGAAATGCCCGGATTGATGGCATTGCGAAAAAAGTTTGGCAAGAAAAAGCCTCTCAAAGGAGCAAGAATTTTGGGAAGTTTGCATATGACCATTCAGACGGCTGTTTTGATTGAAACGCTGGTCGAACTCGGCGCGGAAGTGCGCTGGGTTTCTTGCAACATTTTTTCAACCCAAGATCATGCCGCGGCGGCGATGGCTCAAGCTGGCATTCCGGTTTTTGCCTGGAAGGGTGAAACACTGGAAGAATATTGGTGGTGCACGGAGCAAGCTTTTAAATTTGAGGGGGGCAAAGGGCCAAACCTGATTGTAGATGACGGAAGTGATGCGACTCTGATGTTGCACTTAGGCGTGGAGATTGAAAAAGACCCAAAAATTCTGAAGAAAAATTATGCTGGAAAAGGCGAGGATGAAAGAGAATTAATAAAAATTCTGACTAGAATGTATAGTGAAAATCCGACTTTCTGGGGTAAGATTATAAAAAATGTTAGAGGTGTTTCTGAGGAAACAACTACGGACGTACATCGGCTCTACCAAATGTTTGAACAAAAAAGATTGCTGTTTCCCGCTATCAATGTAAATGATTCGGTGACCAAAAGCAAATTCGATAATTTGTATGGATGCCGCGAAAGTCTTGCGGATGGAATCAAGCGCGGGACGGATGTTATGGTGGCTGGCAAAGTAGTGGTTGTTTGCGGTTACGGCGATGTTGGAAAAGGTTGCGCGCAAAGTATGCGAGGTTTTGGCGCGCGAGTTATTGTAACAGAAATTGACCCGATTTGCGCTTTGCAAGCAGCTATGGAAGGGTTTAAAGTCAAGACAATTGAAGAATCTCTTAAAGAAGGTAACATTTATGTCACCACCACCGGAAATTGTGACATCATCACTGTTTCTCATATGGAAAAAATGAAGGACGAAGCGATTGTTTGTAATATTGGGCATTTCGACAATGAAATCCAAGTTGAAAAGTTAGAAAAATATAAAGGCATCCAAGAAATAAACATCAAACCGCAAGTGGATAAGTTTGTTTTTCCGGATGGACATGCGATTGTCCTTCTTTCACGCGGTCGTTTGGTGAATCTTGGCAACGCCACCGGTCATCCGAGTTTTGTGATGAGCGCGTCATTCACTAATCAAGTGTTGGCGCAAATTGAACTTTGGGAGAAAAAATATGCTATTGGTGTCTATACCCTACCGAAAGAACTTGATGAAGAAGTCGCACGGCTACATTTAGAAAAGCTTGGCGTGTCCTTAACAAAACTGACCAAAGCACAAGCCGATTATATTGATGTTTCAGTTGATGGACCCTACAAACCTGAACGCTATCGCTATTAAAGTTACTTCCAACACACAAACCAGCTTTTTATCAATAGTCGGTCATTTTTTGCCTTTATTTCTCAAAGCTTTTTAAGTACTCGGGCAATTTCAAAATCCATTGAGCTTGCTGCGGATAAAAAAGAAACCTTTCCACATCTTTAGCGGCTTGTTCCAGATCGGATTTTTTCGACTGCTCTTGCAAAAAATTAATCAGCTCTTGGCGATTTCCGATGGCGATCCCTTTCTCTTTAAAAATTTCATATTTTGGTTCAAGATTCTTTTGACTCAAAAACCACACCAAGTCATAAAAATCCCGCCCCTTTTGATAGGGACGAAAAATAATCGCTAGAATTTTTTGAGCAAAAAGCGTTTCCAATGAATTCACCAGCATTGGAAATCTTTCATTGAAACTGTCAGCAAATTTGTTCTCAATGTTAATATGCGCGCTTGGATTAAAGTCGATTTCAAATTTGACCAAAATCTTTTCATCTTTTTGAACATCAAAACCAAACTCGCGCAAAACCCGCTTGAATTTAAAAAAGATGATGTGAATATTTTCAGTTGTTTTGGTTCTGGCATCAATTTCAAAACCCTGCAATTCAAGTCTATTCTTAATATCCTGCATCAATTCATCGATATTAAAACCGTCCTTCCTAACCAAATCAAAATCTAAGTCCTCCGAAAAACGATTGATGCCATAGGCAAAACGCAAGCAAGTACCGCCCAAAAATGAGATACTATCATTATATGCACTCAAAGAAAGCGCCTTAAGAATCTGGGTTTGCAAATATTCCAACAAAACATTCCGCTCCTGCCAAGGAATATTTTTTTCCTGTGCATACTTTCTAAAAAAATCCTTATTCGGCAACATAATATTTTATAAATTTATTAGTTAACTCAGTCACTTTTTTATTTTGAAATGCTTCGGCAAAACTTACAAGCTTATCAATATTAAATTTAAAATCTTCATTAAAACGATAGCTTTGAAATTGTACCAACTCACCATTAAGAGTGTTGCGATTTAAATACAAAAAATCAACCAAGGCTTTTTCTGGCAATGCCAAGTTGAAAGAAATTCCATTTTGACTTTTTGTTTCAAACCCGCCAAAAGCTTCTTTTTTAATTTTCTGATAACTGAAATTTCCAGCTGAATTTTTGAATTCTTTTGTTTTTCTAGTTGTCACTGAAGTTGTTGTAAAAACTGCCTCTGGAATAATCCCATAAAAACTTAGGGCTGTTTCCAAGCTGGCATATGATGGCGGGTAAATTTTTGTTGCAAGAGTCATTGTATCGATCCCGTTTTTGATCTCAGAAAAAATATATAATCCGCGCCTAAGCATAACCAAATGTCCTTTATTCATCCAATTTTTTAAATTGCCTAAAGTCGTGCTCGAAAAATCAGCACCCAAAATCACCCGCAATTCTTTGGTTTCAAAATATGGCAGTTCTTTAGTTTTTTCCCTAAATTCAAAAAAATTCATTTCTTTTATTAATATATTTTTATCAATAAAGGAATTGTATATTATTTAGCCTTCATTGTCAATATCATTTTTTTGCCTCACCTGCGCCTTTTTATCCAATTTTGGCCGAAACAAGCCGAATGTTAGCCATTGACTAAATGGCCTTTTTCATAAAAGTCAGAATGCCGTTTTCTTCAATAAAAATTTACACTAATGCACCAAGAAATTTATCAACGCTCATAACCCGAATGTCATTTTGAATGAAATCAACATTTTCAGTTTGAACCAATTGATACTTAAACGGAATATCTAATTTTCCCCCAAAGTATTGGAGATTTTTAGAGATTGATTGATCTGAGCTCTTTACTTCAATAGCCATCCATGGTTTTTTATCAACTGCAATAAGAAAATCAACCTCATGTCCATCACGATCACGCAGATAATGAAGTTCTGTTTTATACCCCTGTGCGTCATACAGAAAATGACAAAGCTTCAAAAGATGCGAGGCAATAATATTTTCAAGCCGCGCCGATCCTGCTGGCACCTCCGACCAATCCCAAAGATACATCTTTTTCCCCTTTCGCAGCGAGCTAATACTTTTTGCTGAATATGCGGAGATTCTAAAGTGATAATAGAAATTTTCAAGAACATCCATCCAATGAGAAATTGTTTTATGAGACACAAGCAAATCCTCCCTGAGAGAATTTATTGAAAATTGTGAACCAACTTTTTCCGGCAAAAGAGTGACGAGCGTTTGCAATGTAGAAATGTCTCGTATGCTCTCGACATCCCGAATATCATCTTTCACGATCTTTTCTGTTCTCTGATTATGCCATCTGCGAAGCAATTCCCTGTCCTTGTGAATAAATGGCTCAGGAAATCCGCCAAATTCTAAAAGATGATTGAGAATATCTGATGTTTTTAAATCAGACGAAAATATAATTTTTTGAAATGGAACAATTGAATTATTTTTTTTAAGAACTTCTGCGACTGAAAATGGATGTAATCTAAAATAAAAATATCTGCCCAAGAGCGAATCACCGCCTTTTTTATATAAATCAAGCCGCGCGCTTCCAGTCACAAGAATATTGAAAGATTCATGATGTTTGTCGAATTGACCTTTGATATAATTTTTCCAATTGCGATATTTATGAATTTCATCAAAAATAATCATCTGGGTGTCAGGTTCCAACACTGATTTTAGAATAGTTTTTTTATCATCAATATTATCCCAATTCAAATATGAAAATTTTTGATAAGCTTCTTTACCTATTTGCTTAGCTAGAGTTGTTTTGCCAACCTGTCTTGGTCCCCCGATAAATACCATCTTTTGGGAAAGATCTTTGATTATTTTTTCTTCAAGATAACGACTTTTAATCATTTTTTTGATGTTAAAACTTAATATTGCCATTACCACCATTTTACACCCAACTCCAATAATGTGTCAACCTTTTTATACTTGGGTCTAATAAATACTATGCATTTTCCCCCTCATTCACGCCTTTTTATCCAATTTTGGCCGAAACAAGTCCAACTCTCTCCTAAAGGGAACCTTTAGGAGAATATGGTCAAGGAATTTTTTGCATAGGACGGTCTTAGGGAATATCTCCGATTATCGATCCACACCGGCCTGTTCGCAATTAGCAAACAGGTCTTTTTTTATTTCTTTCATCAATGATTTCCTTGCTGTGGATAACTTTTAGTTTAGTTTATTTTAGGTTTTTTTGTGATATAATAAATCTAGGCTTAGGCAACATTAATTGCGGGTCAGAATAAAATCTGATTTCATGGTAAAATTAAAACCTATGAAAATACCAAAAATACAAAGAAATTTAATCATAGGGATCGTTTTTATTTTGTTTTTTATTTCGGGAACCGCGCTGTGGCTAGCTGCCAAAAACCGGAATAGCGGCAAATTAAGGATATGCCCGGATAGCTGGATCGACAATCAGATGCCGACAATTAAAAATCTGGATTATAAACAAACTATTTCAAATCAATATTTTATCTTAAACGAAAAACGGCGGGAGTTATCGGAATTTGATCTGGATTGGGTGAAAAAAAATTGCAATGTAGAACCTCAGATAGTCGATTAATAAAAAATATAAGATAAAAATAATGAAACAAAAAATTTGGAAAGGGAAAAAAATATTTGCAATTTTATGCGTGATTTTTCTTGCTTCCTCTAATTTTTTCGAATACTCACAGGCGGAGATGAGCAGCTCAAATAATCTTCCGTTCAAAAAAATCCGCCTGTCGACCGGTGGCGGAGATAAAAATGATTATGTGGAGGGAGAAGTGCTTGTCAAATACAAACCAAGTGCCGTCAATCTAAAAAAGGCGTCTGGAGTTTCCAAGGCGGATAGTCTCGAAAAAGATAAAAACTTCGTGAAAATTTCGGAGTTCAAAAATTTGAATGTCAGACTTTTGAAATCCGACAAATCCACAGATAGAATGATCCAGAATCTCAAAAATAATCCTTCGGTCGATTATGTTGAACCCAATTTCAAAAGACACCTGGCCGTCGCTACAAATGATACAAATTTTAATTTGCAGTGGGCGCTGAATAATACCGGTCAATCCATACCTAATTCAAATGGGATTGGTTCTACAGCCGGCACCGCCGGAGCGGATATCAACGCTCCCGCGGCTTGGGACATCGAAAACTCATCTGGATCATCGGTTATCGTGGCAGTCATTGATAGTGGTGCAAATTATAACCATGATGACTTGGCATCAAATATGTGGGACGGAAGCAGTTGCGTGGATGCAAATAATGCCGCCATCCCTGGCGGTTGTCCAAACCACGGCTGGAACTATGCAATCAACTATCCAGTCGGCAACAACGATCCCATAGATGCTGATATTACATCGCCCGGACACGGCACTTTTGTAGCCGGAATAATTGCGGCCAACTCTAACAACAGCACCGGCATCAGCGGAGTGAGTTTCTATAACCATATCAAAATAATGCCCATCGAATTCGATTTTGACATCGATTCGGAAATAGAAGCCATCAACTTCGCCAAAAACAACGGCGCCAAAGTCATCAACGCGAGTTTTGGAGGAAGTTCTTTTTCGCAATCCGAAAAAGACGCGATTGATTCCTTTCCGGGAATTTTTGTGGCCACCGCCGGAAATGATGGAACAAACAACGACTCCACGCCTTATTATCCCGCCTCTTGCGCCAGTTCCAATATAATTTCAGTGGCTTCCACGGATCAGAACGACAGTCTGTCTTCTTTCTCTAATTATGGCGCGGCATCCGTTGATGTTGCCGCACCGGGAGAAAATATTATCTCAACATTTTATGACCAAACCGCTCCCACAAACACTGATTATGCCCTTGGTGACGGCACTTCTTTTGCTGCGCCGTATGTCTCCGGAGTGACAGCTATGGTTATAAGCACATTCCCATCGCTTTCGTTGGCGGATATAAAAAATCAAGTTATCAACAGCGGAGATTCTTTAGCAAGCCTTAGCGGAAAAACAGTTTCAGGTAAAAGATTAAATTATCAAAAAGCGATTCAATCTATCGCACCAACCCCTGTTTATCGTTTTTGGAGTAATAGCCTACAAGGACACTTTTACACATCTTCTGCAGACGAGAAAGATTCTATAATTGCAAACTACCCAACAAATATTTGGAATTATGAGGGTGTTGCGTATAATGCATATGCTAATCAAGCTGATGGAACCGTTCCCATCTATCGTTTTTGGAGTGATGACAATGGACATCATTTTTATACAGCCTCTGAATCGGAAAAGGATTATGTAATTGCTAATTATCCGACAAATGTATGGAGATATGAGGGTGTTGCATATTATGCCTTTGCAACCCAACAACTAAACACAACTTCGGTTTATAGATTTTGGTCGGATACAAGCCTTGGACATTTTTATACAGCCTCTGAATCGGAAAAGGATTATGTAATTGCTAATTATCCTACAAATGTATGGAGATATGAGGGTGTTGCATATTATGTTCCGACTGATTAGTAAAATTGCAAAACAATATAATAAAAAACTGTCAATCAATGACAGTTTTTTTATTATACAATATACGATTAATTTTATAAATGGAATATTTTTTGGAGTATATTAAGAATTAACAAAACCATAAACATCTTGATGGACACCCAGCCATGTTCTATGAAAGCGATT
>CAZMNQ010000050.1:2787-7415 GCA_964567695.1 uncultured Bdellovibrionales bacterium | reverse complement strand
AATAGGGTTTCTTGCGCACCGGTCGGATTTGCGATATAATGGAAAGGTAGAATAATAGCCTAAATATGACATTAAAAGCTTATATCTGGGGAATACGCCTTGTAACCTTGTTATCATTTGGTGCGTTTGTTTTTGTGGTTATGCTTGTTGATCCAGATTCAACAGGCCTGGCTGGCAAGCTCTTTTTTTATTTTAGTCTTTTTTTTGTGCTCAGCGGGATTTTCAATTTATTCTTGCTGAGGTTGCGGAAAAAAAGTGTAAACGCTGAGGCCGCGCACTACATAATCGGCTTGAGCTTTCGCCAAGGCATTTTGTTAGCCTGCTTTGCTATTGGACTCTTGATTCTGCAAAGCTTGCGCATTCTGATTTGGTGGGATGGACTATTGTTGTTAGCGGGAATTTTTATAATTGAGTTGTATTTTGTGTCTAAAGATTAAAATCAGAACCACTGATTGGCACTGAAGGGATATGATTACACAGATTTTTAATCAGTGTAATCAGAGAAATCAGTGATAATCATGCGGTTCAGACAGTTATGTCAGTTGAAAAAGAAAAAAAGATTAAAGACGACGGAGAATATACTGCCAAGTCCATCCAGGTTTTGGAAGGATTGGAGCCGGTCAGAAAAAGACCGGGTATGTATATTGGCGGAACTTCGACAGAAGGTCTGCATCATCTTGTTTGGGAAGTTATCAACAATTCTATTGATGAAGCGATGGCGGGCTATGGCAAGGATATTATTATTAAACTTTTGCCTGATAACTTGGTGGAAATTTCCGATGATGGCCGTGGAATTCCGGTAGAAAAACATCCGCAAACAAAAAAATCAACTCTGGAAACAGTGTTGACAGTTTTGCATGCCGGAGGAAAATTTGGCGGTAATGGTTACAAGATTTCCGGTGGTCTGCATGGTGTGGGTGTTTCCGTAGTGAATGCCCTATCTGTTTGGACTTGCGCGCAGGTACGTCGGGACGGAAAAGTCTATGAAATGGAATTTGAAAGGGGCGTGCCAAAATCCAAGGAGCCGAAAGTGACTGGCAAATCAACCAAAACTGGAACGACGATTTCTTTTCAAGCTGATCCGCAAATTTTTCCGGAAATAAAATATAGCTGGGAAAAAATTCTGGGCTATGTCCGGCACCAAGCCTTTCTGACCAAGGGCGTGAATATCAAAGTTTATGACGAACGAGAAAAAGGGAAACCCGCCTCGACTCGTGGAGACGACCACTCGTCGACGCGAGGCGGGGAGCGAGCGTATGGCTTTCTTTTTGACGGCGGACTGACTTCGTTTATCAAATTTTTGAATAGAGGCAAGGAGGTCAAGAATGAATTGCCATTTTATGTGGAGAAAAAAGACGACACGACAGACACGGTGGTGGAAATCGCTTTGCAATATACAGATAGTTACAAAGAGCATGTTTTTTCTTTCGCCAACAATATTTTCACGCCGGAAGGCGGAATGCACGAGGTTGGTTTTCGCACCGCCTTGACGCGAGTCATCAATGCTTACATGCGGAAAAATAATATTCTGAAGGAAAAAGAAGAAAATTTCACTGCCGAAGATTTGCAAGAAGGTTTGACGGCGGTTATTAGTGTGAAATTGCGCAATCCGCAATTTGAAGGACAGACGAAGGCGAAATTGGGCAATAGTGAAATGCGCGGAGTGGTTTCCAGCGTGACAGCGGAAGCTTTGGCAGACTATTTGGAATCACATCCCAACAATGCTAAGGCTATTATTGGAAAATGTTTGTTAACCAGCAAAGCAAGAATTGCGGCGCGGGCGGCTAAGGACGCGGTGATTCGCAAAGGCGCTCTGGAAGGCATGACTTTGCCGGGAAAACTGGCAGATTGTTCTTCGCGAAATCCGGCGGAAACGGAATTATATATCGTAGAGGGAGACTCCGCTGGCGGTTCGGCCAAGCAAGGTCGAGACCGAAAATTTCAGGCTATTTTGCCATTGCGAGGAAAATTGGTGAATGTGGAAAAAACCACTTTAGACAAAGTGGTGAAATCCGATACATTGAAACCAATCATCATTGCTTTGGGAGCTGGAATAGGAGAAAGTTTTAATATTGATAAATTAAGATACCACCGGATCATTATCATGGCTGATGCCGATGTCGATGGTTCGCACATTCGAACTTTGCTTTTGACTTTTTTCTATCGTTACTATGAACCATTGATTCGCAGTGGATTTATTTATATCGCCCAGTCTCCGCTCTATAGAATTCAAAAAGGCAAGCAAGTGCAATATGTTTTTACGGAAGAAGAAAAAAATGCGGCCGTCGCAAAAATTAAAGAAATTTTGTCTAAAACAAAAAAATGCGCAGCCAAAGAAGATCTTGAGGCATTGGATGAAACGCAAGATTTTGCGGTAGTGATGGAAACTGATGAAGATAATGCAGAGCAGCCATCGGAAGAAAAAGCGCTGAGCATCAATATTCAGAGATATAAAGGTCTTGGAGAAATGAATTCGGAACAGCTATGGGACACCACTATGGATCCGGTCAATCGCTTGATGTTGCAAGTGACCGTTGAAGATGCTGAGGCGGCTGACAAGATGTTTGATGTTTTGATGGGTTCGGAAGTTGAACCAAGAAGAAGATTTATTCAAACACATGCTAAAAGTGTGAAGAATTTGGATATTTAGACTAGGGGTATAAAAAAATCCCAGTCGCTCACGAGACATGTCATTCTCGAATGACTGTGTCGAGCGACGGGGTAAACTAGAAAGGCAGGTGATACATATGAATGGAGTACAAACTTGGGGAGAAGCGATAGCAATGTCTCTAATAGGCGTTTGGGAGTCTTTCGCCGGTTTTTTGCCGGCGCTTATTGGAGCTGTCATAGTGTTTGTTGCCGGTTGGATTATTGCAGTTTCTTTGGGTAAAGTTGTAGAAAAATTGATCAAAGCCATCAAAGTTGATCATGCCATGCAAAAAATTGGCTGGGGACACTGGTTCAGCGAAGTGGGTATCAGTGCGAATGTGGCTGCTTTTTTGGGCGGATTAACTAAATGGTTTTTGATTTTAGTTTTTTTGATGGCAGCGACAGATATTTTGCAATTGACGCAAGTCACGGCATTTTTAAACAGCATATTGCTCTACATTCCAAATGTTGTAGTGGCAGTTATTATCTTAGCCATTGTAGTGTTGGTGGGAAATTTTGTCTACAGCATTGTGAAAGGCAGCACTAAGGCGGCGGGCGTCATGTCAGCAACGATGCTAGCAACCATTTCCAAATGGGCCATCATCATCTTTGGTGTTTTGGCAGCGCTATTGCAACTGGGAATCGCAGCGTCACTTGTGAACACGATTTTCATCGGAATCGTAGCAATGCTAACTTTGGCTGGAGGCTTGGCTTTTGGTCTGGGCGGCAAAGAAGAAGCAGCGAATATTTTGCGAAAATTACGGGAAGAAATTGGAACTAGAAATTAATTTTTTCTGTATGAATTACAAAAAATACGGTCTTGATTGGCCGTATTTTTTGTGTATAAAAACAGTTTGAATTTATTCGTAGTATAGCACGAATAAACATTGATTTATTCGTAGTATAATTAAATATGTTTGAAAAATTTATTGTTGGTCAATTTCGATTGTGTGATATAATAAAGGTAGTGTTTTGCGGGTTATAAAAATAAAAATGTATGGACAATAAAATCGCAATTTTTAAAAAATTTAAAATTCGTCGTCATTATGATGAAAAAACGGAAACTTGGTATTTCTCTGTAGTTGATGTTGTCGGGGTCTTGTCGGAGAGTGAAAATCCGGCGGTATATTGGCGCGTGCTAAAAAAACGCCTAATTGATGAAGGCTCTAGCGAAACCGTTACAAAATGTAACGGTTTCAAAATGGTAGCTACTGATGGCAAAATGCGCGTTACTGATATTGCTAATGCAGAAACCATTTTTAGAATTATTCAGTCCATTCCTTCACCGAATGCCGAGCCTTTTAAACTTTGGCTTGCTAAGGTTGGACATGAAAGAATTCAAGAATTGGCTGATCCGGAAAAATCTTTGAATCGTGCTAGAGAAAATTGGAAAAAATATGGGCGCAGTGAAAAATGGATTCAGCAACGCATGATGGGTCAAGAAACCAGAAATAAGCTGACTGATTATTGGAAAGAAAGTGGTGTTGAAGAAAAAGAAGAATTTGCAATTTTGACGAACATTATTCATCAGGAGTGGTCTGAATTAACGGTAAAAGAACATAAAAATTTGAAAGGTTTAAAGGCTCAAAATTTGCGTGATCATATGAGTGAAGCAGAATTAATTTTCACGGGCTTAGCTGAATTTTCTACCAGACAAATTGCGGAAACAATAAAAGCTAAGGGTCTGGGAGAGAATAAAATGGCGAGCAAAAGAGGAGGAGGTATTGCTAAAAGTGCCCGGCTTGATTTGGAAAGGAAAACTGGAAGAAAGGTCGTTACGGGTGGAAATTTTTTGAAAAATACAGAAAGAAAAAAATACAAAAATAGATAGCTGTGGTATAATAATGACATACGCAAAGGGGACTTAATAATCTTAAAAATATATAATCAAAAAAAATGAAAACCGATGAAAGCAACTCTCTCTCTCTCTCTCTCTTAGAAAGAGCTTAAAATTATTATTTTCCCACAAAGCTTTTTTC
>CAZMNQ010000050.1:0-2687 GCA_964567695.1 uncultured Bdellovibrionales bacterium | reverse complement strand
GTGAGTGCGGCAACAATCTATGTTTCTGTGCCAGGGGGAACTTATGCAGCGGGGAATAATACTGATGGTAGTTCGTGGACGAATGCTTACACTTCAATTTTATCAGCAGTAAATTCATTATCGGGGACGACCGATGATGAAATTATTTTAGACCCGACAGATGACTTTTCGTTAGTATATGCAACGAGATTGGAATTTGCCTCTCCGAAAACGGGTGGAAGCGTTTCTATTCATTCAGAAAATAACGATCCGGCAAATTGTTTTATTTCAGGAGATTCAGACCCGGAAGATGATGGTAGTGGCAACTGGTATCTTTTTAGGGCAAATGACACGGGAGTTAGTTATAGTTTTCGAGGAATAACTTTTAGAAATCATAAAAGGACAGATGGCGGCCCTCCTTTTCTTTTTAGCCAATTAGCCAACGGCTCTACAGTAACTTGGAGCAATTTGAGATTTACTAATATTCAAATGAAACAGGTGACTAATTTTGGTAGTTTAACTTCATTTAATGGTTTAATTAGATTCCATATAAATAGCCATGCCTGGGCAGCTAATTTTGTCTTACAAGATATTGAAGTTGATAATATAGCATATAAGGCAAATATGGCAAATGTGACTGCTCTTGAAGGAGGTTTTATTAGTGCTAACAGTGATGACATTAATCTTACAATTACCAATATTAATATGCATGATTGGACAGTTACCTACGGCGATGCATATCAGTTTAATGGGATAATTTTTCATCGGGGAAACATAGTAATAAACGGCACTAATATATTTAAAGATATTACAATAAGTGGCACAATTAAACCGAGTTACGGAGTAATTAAAGTAGAGCCGGCAGTTTCACCATATGATGAGATTTTTACAATGTCTGGTAGCAACACATTTGATAATATTGATAATGTAATGACGGGAAATGGCGGATCTAATATTGGAATAATTAACTATAATGGAGCGGCTAATATATCGGGCACTCTCGAAATAAAAAATTGCGATAACACCTCAGTTTCAGTCGACTATGGTTTAATTGCTGCAACGGCACTTGGTTCAGGCGGAATTTACAATAGCCCATTTGTTTTAAGCGGAGATATAAGCATACACGACAACACTACTAATTTTGGTATTTTTGGTGCGATTACTATTGTGAACGGTGTTGATGTGGTGGATGGTTTTTCAACAGATATTAGTGATGTTCATATCTACAATAATGTTGGATATAGAAGTGCTTTTTATTATCAAGGGTGGGGAACATCAAGTATTAAAAATTCAATTATTAACGATAATATCGGGTCTGCAGGAGTGCTTTATTATGGTAACACGGCATATTTCTATTTACTCCCAACAGCTAAATCGGCCATGGATATTAACTGGTATAATAATACAGCATATAATAATGATGCAGTCACAAGCGGCACTGTTGATGGAATTTATATAAACGAAGACGGCACAAGTGGATTTAATCAGACAGTTAATATAAAGAATTCGATCTTTTGGAATTCAGGACTTGAAAATGAAGAAATAGTTGCCGCTGGAGCTAGTGGTGGCAATCCTGATGTTAATATGACTAACTCTATCGTAAGGGGTGGAGAAGTTTCAACTTCAGGAGTCACTTATGCGCCTAGTAATCTTAGTGACAACCCATTATTTATTTCCGTCTCCAATTTTAATCTGCAGAATAGTTCCCCCGCCATCAACGCCGGCACTCCTGTCGGGCTTATCACTGACTACGCCGGCAATCCCGTCCCCAGCGGCCCAACTCCAGACATCGGCGCCTACGAATTCCAAGACTCTACTGCTCCAACCACTTCCAACAACACTACAGCCGGAACATATACCAGCGTCCAATCAATAGCTCTGACTTGTGATGACGGGTCTGGCGTTGGTTGTGACAAAACATACTACACGCTAGACGGCACTGATCCAACAATCAGTTCAGCTCAATATTTAACTTCGATCAGCATGCCGGATAACGCTACAACAGTCTTCAAATACTTTTCCCGCGACAGAAACGAGAATTCAGAAAGCATAAAATCCAGAACATACATCATTGATACCACCGTTCCCAACACCACCATCAGTTCCAATCCGGATACGCTGATCAATACTAACTCAGCGACATTCGCGTTCTCTGCCAGCGAAACAGCAATCTTTCAGTGTAAAATAGACGAGGAAGCCTACGCCACCTGCACCACCCCTAAAAATTACACTAATCTCACAGAAGGTGAACACACCTTCTCTGTCAAAGCCATTGATACAGCGACTAATGAAGATGCCTCTCCAGCTAACAACACTTTTACGATAGACACGCAAAACCCAACTCTCTCCAACCTCACTCCCAACGACCAAGCCTTACCTGTCACCACTACATCCACAAATCTAACTTTAACCACCAATGAAACTGTCACTTGCAAATATGCCACTACGCAAGGCACAGGCTATGCTTCTATGACCAGCTTTGATTCTACTAACAATACCAGTCACAGCACTTTGATTACCAATCTAGCTCCAGGCACTACCTACAATTACTACATAAAATGCCGAGACACTATCAACAATGAATCAAACGAAGAACACCTGTCGTTTGATGTCGCTCCCGAAGAACAAAAAATCTCCCTTAACTCCATCGAAATCAAAATCAACCGCGCAGTCAGCAAATTCAAAGACAAGATCTACGCCAAGGAGAA
>CAZMNQ010000049.1:0-7480 GCA_964567695.1 uncultured Bdellovibrionales bacterium | reverse complement strand
ATTAAGCATAAAGAGACAAATTTATGGCTAAGCAATTTCCAGAAGGATTTTTGTGGGGGGCAGCGACCTCGGCACATCAAGTTGAAGGGGGCACTAATAATAACTGGATACAGTGGGAAAAGGATAATGCAGTTAGATTGTCTGAGGAGGCGAAGGATAAATGGCAAAAATGGCAACAAAATAAATTTCCTGAAATGTTTAGTCCTGAAAATTATATTTCAGGGCGCGCTTGCGATCATTACACTCGTTATGAAGAAGATTTTAATTTAGCGAAAGATGGCGGGCACAATGCTCATAGATTTTCAATCGAATGGTCTCGCATTGAACCGGAAGAAGGCAGATTTGATGAAAAAGAAATTGAGCATTATCGAAAGATTATTTTGGCTTTGCGAGAAAGGGGCATTGAGCCTTTTGTAACCCTTTGGCATTGGACACATCCCTTGTGGGTGGAAAAATTTGGTGGACCGGCTAATAAAAAGTTTGCGGAATATTTTGCGCAATACGCAGAAAAGATGGCTGAAAGCTTTGGAGATTTGGTAAAATTTTGGGTGACTGTAAATGAGCCAACATCTGTCATAGGAGCTGCTTATATGGTAGGGATATGGCCTCCGCAAAAAAGAAATATCATTTCAGTGTTTAATGTTTATAAAAATCTTTCTCAGGCGCATAATCTTGCCTATGATAAAATTCATGAGGTACACCCTAATGTTCAAATCGGATTTGCTAATGTTCTTAATTTTATAGAGCCAAACAATGAGAAGTCTTTATTGGATAAATTTGTAGTTGGAGTTGCCGAATATTTTTCAAATAAGAAATTTCTCAATTCAACCAAAGGCAAAAATGATTTTCTAACTTTACAATATTATTTTCATAAAAAGATAGAATTTCCGATGATTGAAAAAAATGAAAATAAAAAAGTAAGTGATTTGGGTTGGGAACTTTATCCCCAAGGATTGTATTACTTGTTAAAAAAAATAGGAAAGTATAATTTACCGATTTATATAACCGAAAATGGATTGGCTGATTCCCTGGATGAAAATAGAGAATGGTTTTTAAGGGAAAGCCTGAGGAATATTAAAAAAGCAATCGACGAAGGTGTTAATATTAAGGGTTATTTTTATTGGTCGCTTCTGGATAATTTCGAATGGGATAAAGGTTTTTGGCCGCGCTTTGGTTTGATTGAAATTGATTACAAAACACTGGAGCGAAAACCACGCCAGAGTTTTTATGCGTATAAAGAGATTATTGAAAATAATGGGATTAAAAGGAAACCATGTTAAAACCATCTCGACAACCTTATGGATTTCGCAATCTGCTTGCTTATAAAAAAGCAGAGGAATTGCAATTGGAATGTTCGCGAATTACGGCACAGTTTCCAAAATATAAAACTTTGATAGCGCTGGCCGATCAAATGAATCGCTCGGCGCGTTCTGCTAAGCAAAATATAGTTGAGGGTTGGAAAAGAAATTCGACCAAAGAGTATTATGACTTTCTTGGTTTTTCCATTGGAGCCAATACTGAGTTGGAGGAGGATTGCAATGATATTTGGAAAGGAATTTACCGGGATTTAATGGGAGTAACGGGGATAATGAGTGAAAAGGGGAATGAAAAGGGAGTAACGGGAGTAATGAGTGAAAAGGGGAATGAAAAGGGAGTAACGGGAGTAATGGGTGAAAAGGAAATGAATGGGGAAATAGGAATAATGGGCGTGAGTAAAGAAAAAGGGGAAATAGGGGTAACAGGAGAAAGGGGAATAACTTTTCCATCTTTCAAAACCCCTTTAACCCCATTATCCCCTTTAATCCTCTTTGATATCGAGAAAATTCCTTTTTATCCGCTGGATAAGAAATTGCCGCTGATTATTCAACTAAAATTACGCTGTAAAGAATTAAATTATTTATTGTATCAATTGTAAAAAGCGCTTGAGCAAAAAATGCTGCAAGAAAAAACCATTTCGGGCAATGACTTGGCGCGCAATCGCAATCAAGAAATCCGGCAAGAACAAAAGTCATTGGAAGATATATTCAAAGATTTTGGTCTGGATCAACTTGAAAATGGGCAAATTATTTCTAAAAAACAAAATGGATAAACGAAAAATAAATATCAACGGCAAAGAAATCAAATATACCTTCAAAAGAACTAGGGGCTCAAAAAGCGTGAAGTTGGCGGTCTATCAGGATGGGCGTTTTGTCATTACGGCGCCAAAATGGTATCCTGTATATGTCGTGAATAAATTCATTGAGGAAAAAGCACAGTGGATTTTTGAGCGGGTTAAAGACATTGACTTTGATCTTTTGCATGATAAAAAGGAAGCGGAAGATGCTAATTATAAGAAAAGTGTGAAGCTGGCGCGGGCAGTGATTCACAGTCGGTTGGAATTTTTCAATTGCTATTATAATTTTGTTTATAAACGAGTGGCGATCAAGAATCAGAAAACCTGCTGGGGGAGTTGCAGTCAAAATGCTAATCTGAATTTTAATTATAAAATTGTTAACCTGCCAGATGAAATGCGTGATTATGTGATTGTGCACGAGTTGTGCCATTTGCAAGAATTGAATCACAGTCAAAAATTCTGGCTATTAGTGAGTAAAACTGTGCCAAATTACAGAACGCTAAGAAGAAAACTGAGGGATATAAAAAGTTAAAATCCAGTCGGTCGCGACCGACGAGATAAAATAAAAAAAAGTATGAATTATTTGGTTATTGCCGTTATCGCGTATTTTCTAGTCGCCATTGAAGTTATTTTGGATAAATTTTTATTGACATCCAAAAGAGTTTCACATCCTTCAATCTACGCTTTTTATATTGGCATGATGAGTTTGTTCGCTCTGGGCTTTATTCCTTTTGGCGTGCATCCAATAAGTCTGCAACAAGCTATTCTCATGATTATTCCCGGCATTATTTTTACCTATGGCGTGATGTCACTTTTTTTTGCAATTAACAAGAGCGAGGCGAGTCGAGTTATGCCGGTGGTGGGGGCGATCATTCCAATCGCAACTTTTTTGTTATCAATTTTCTTTTTGTCAGAAAAACTTAGGGTTATCCAGCTGGTGGGTGTAGGCGCTTTAATTGTGGGTGGCCTTTTAATTTCCTTTGAGTTTCCCTTCAAAGATAAAAAAAGATTTTTTCACGGTTTTTATTATTCAATCGCAGCTGGAATTTTATTGGCCATTGCCTTCACTTGGTTTAAATATTTTTTTGAGCACGATAATTTCGTGAATGTTTTTGTTTGGACTAGAATTGGACTGTTTTTCGGAGCGCTCAGTCTTTTTTTGAATCCAGTTTGGAGGAAAAGAATCCTAGAATCTTTTGGTGGCTTTAAAAAACCGCAAAAAGAACATTACGAAACTGGTTCTCTATTTGTAGTCAACAAAGCTCTGGGTGGTATTGGCTCGTTTATGACTAATTTTGCCATCGCCATTGGCAGTGTAACCATTGTCAACGCGCTTGTTTCCACCGAGTATGTTTTTATTCTTTTGATTGGCTTGGTTATGTCATTGAAATTCCCTAAAATTTTTCAAGAAAAAGAAAGTGCGCTGGAGATAACTCAAAAAGTGGTTTCTATAATAATTATATCACTGGGCATGATTCTAATATCGTTAAAACATAGGTTATAATCTAAATGAAAATTACTAAAAAGATATTTAAAATATTGGGCATAACTATCCTAGTTATTATTGGTTTAATAATAATTATGTTTGGTTATTTTAATTTGCCGGTTAAAAAGACGAATGCGGAGGCAATGCTGGGTATGACATTTTCCAGCAAATATGCTTCCAGTATCGGCTTGGATTGGAAAGCGAATTATATCGCGATGCTGGACGATTTACAGATTCGTAAAATTCGCATTCCAGTATATTGGGATCTAGTGGAAGAAAAAAAAGGTGAATACAATTTTGCGGATGTGGATTGGCAACTGGATGAGGCTAGAAAAAGAAATGCTGAAATTATTTTGGCCGTGGGTCAAAAAACTCCACGTTGGCCGGAATGCAATATTCCAGGTTGGGCAATGGAAAGCGATAGTATCAGGAAGGCTAATTTGTTGAAGCTTATTGATGTTGTTGTTAGGAGATATAAAAGCGATTCAGTGGTAAAATATTGGCAAGTTGAAAACGAGCCGTTCTTGCGGTTTGGAATTTGTCCGGCACCGGACGGTGATTTGCTGGACAGTGAAATTGCAACCGCTAAAAGAGCGGATGATGTCCGGGAAATAATCGTGACTGATAGCGGGGAATTGAGCTTGTGGATACAGGCTGCTAAACGGGCGGATGTTTTCGGTACTACGATGTATCGAACTATTTGGAAAAAAGAAGTCGGTTATTTTGAATATCCAATCGGACCGAGATTTTTTCAATTTAAAAATTTGTTAATCAAATTATTTGCCCATCAAAAAAACGCGATTGTGATTGAATTGCAAGCTGAACCGTGGATTGGTGGGTCAACTACGGATGGGGGACTAGTCGAGCAATTTAAGCCGATGAATTCTGTGCAATTAAGAGATAATGTAGATTATGCTAAAAAAGTTGGTTTTCCGGAAATATATTTGTGGGGCGTGGAATGGTGGTATTGGTTGAAAGTGACGCAGGATCATCCAGAATTGTGGGATACTGCGAGAGAACTGTTTGGAAATAATAGTATTGTCGTTACGGATAAAAAGGAAATCGTCACAGAAGAAAATATTGCGCCAAAAGAAGATGTGAACGAAATAAAAAGTGATAAAAATATTCCGAACAAAATTTCAATCAAAGTTCCTTTCACCACGCAAGCGCCTTTTGCAAAATGGGATGCCTATCACGAGGAAGCTTGCGAAGAGGCCTCGCTCATTATGTTGAAATATTATGTGGATAAGAAAAATTTGACGCCGGACATTGCGGAAAAAGAAATTCAAAAAATGATCGCCTATCAAATAAAAAATTATGGCGATTACAAAGACAGCAATGCGCAGCAGATTGTGCAGCTGGCGCATGATTTTTATGGCTTGGATAATTTGAAGTTGGTTTATGATTTTTCTAAAGAAGATTTGAAAAAATATCTGAGTTTAGGTAATCCAATTATTGTGCCGGCCGCGGGACGACTTTTAGGCAATCCAAATTTCAAAGCCCTCGGGCCGCTCTATCATAATCTGGTTTTAATTGGATATGATGGCAATAAAATAATCACTAATGATCCCGGCACGCGAAAAGGGGAGGGTTACCTATATAATTCGGATATTTTATACAATGCTATCCATGATTTTTCGGGTGAATTGAATCAAATTGAAAGAGGCCGGAAAGCAATGATTGTTTTGGAATAAGCCTTATTTTATGCTAAAATTTAGGCAAATAATCAATTATTTTCATATTTATGTCCAAAGTTATTGTTGATATTGAAACAATAGGCCGTGATTTTTTGGACTATGATCAAAAAAGCCAAGACTATTTGCTTAAATATGCCCAAACCGAAGAAGAAAAAGAAGCCGTAAAAAAGAGTCTTTCCCTATATGCTTTGACCGGAGAGGTGGTGACAATCGGCATGCTGAATCCGGACACCGGCAAAGGCGTGGTGCTTTTTCAAAATAAAGGAGAATCAATGGAAGATTTTGAAGAAGGGGGACTTTTGTATGAAGCAGGCACGGAAAAGGAAATTCTGGAAAAGTTTTGGGATATGGTTAAGGTCTATAAGCAAGTCATAACTTTCAACGGGCGTGGATTTGACATCCCGTTTCTGATGATGCGCAGCGCGATTAATGAAGCGCGGGTTTCACGCAATTTTATGGGCTATCGCTATAATCCCAAAGAGCATTGCGATTTGATGGAACAATTGACTTTCTATGGCGCGACGCGAAAATTCAGTTTGGATTTTTACGCCAAATCTTTCGGCGTAAAGAGTTCCAAGGATGCGGGAATTGACGGTTCTATGATCAGTGAATTATACAAAGAAAAAAAATATCTGGAGGTAGCGCGCTATTGTGCTCGAGATTTGCAGACGACCAAGGAATTGCATGCCTATTGGGATAAATATTTGAAATTTTAAATGAAAGGCAAAGGATTATATATTATCGCGCATAATATTCGCAGTGCCCACAATGTGGGCGCTATTTTTCGCACCTGTGACGGGGCGGGCGTGGATAAAATATATTTGACCGGCTATACGCCAGTGCCAGCCTTGGAAGAAGCAATAGAAAAAACCAAAGCTGAAAAGATGCTGGAAAAAACCGCTTTGGGCGCGGAGGCGAGTGTGTTATGGGAAAGCGCTAAGGAACTTTTACCAATCATTTCTGACTTGAAAAAAGCAGGCGTGCGGATTGTGGCGTTGGAAAAAACCGCGACCAGTGTTGATTTAAAAAAATTCCAGCCAGTTTTTCCGATAGCCTTGATACTGGGAAATGAAGTAGAGGGCGTGGATGAGGAAATTTTGACGCTGTGCGACACCATCATCGATATTCCGATGCGTGGAAAAAAGGAATCTCTCAATGTTTCCGTGGCGGCTGGCATCGCAATTTATGAAATCCTGGGATAATGGTATAATAAGAATAATAGAATTTAAGACTAATAGGACAGATAGGACATATCGAGTATGAGCAAAAAAACAAAATTGGCGGTGTTTGATATTGATGGCACGATTTTTCGCAAAAATTTAGCTTTTGAGTTGATCAATGAATTGGCGTGGAAAGGTGTTTTCAAAAAAGAAGTGCGGCAAGAGCTTTTACAGCACTATACTAATTGGCTGGATCATAAGGGTACTTATGAAGACTATCGAAACGCTCTAGTGAAATTATATTTTGAAAATTTGAAAGGCTGTAAAAAGGAGGATGTGGAAAATGCCGCTAAGGAAGTTAGTGCTTTTTTTCAGGATCGAACTTATGTGTTTGCGGAAGATTTGATAAAAAAATTACGCGCGCAAAATTATAATATTATCGCCGTGTCCGGTTCACCGAGTGAAATCGTGGAGGAATATAATAAACATTTGAAATTTGATGCCGTGTTTGGGTCGGTCTATGAATTGGACAACCAAGATAAATATACCGGTCAAGCGGTGTTTGAACCGACCAAAGACAAGAGTCAGGTGGTCAGGCAATATTTGACGGAAAATAATTTGACTTTGGAAGGTTCCTATGGCATCGGTGATACGGAATCAGATGTGCCGGTGCTGGAAATAGTAGAAAATCCGATTGCTTTTAATCCGAATTTCAATCTGAAAGAAATCGCTGAACAAAATAATTGGAAAATTATAGTGGAGAAAAAAGATGTCATCTATGATTTGAGTCTTTTGTCCAAAGCAGCGTTAGGTTAAATAATAAATAAAAAATATATGCTATTATTACTTGTTTTTTTCTTCATCACTGTCGGAATCATTTGGCTTTTGGTTGAGCTCTTATTGGCAGATACCTTGAATGGCTTTTTAGACAAAAAAATAATGCGTCGCTTCCTCTGGCTGTGGTTGCCGTTCTACGCTTTATGGCGCTTGTCGAAGGAAGTGATTTTTAAGCCGAAGAAATAAA
>CAZMNQ010000048.1:0-7703 GCA_964567695.1 uncultured Bdellovibrionales bacterium | reverse complement strand
ACCGGACACACGGCAAACCAGGGAGAACTGACGAAACAAGAATATTCCGAGGGAGTACTGAGAATACTCAGTCAACTCGGATACGCAGTATAGAAAAAACCTCGGGGAGATGAAAAATTTCCCCCTTATTTTTTCTCGCATAGGAAGTTAAAATTTTTTTGTGTTAAAATAATATATGGTAACCCTATTTCTAATTATTTTTATTCTAGCTGCTATCTTAGCCCGAATCTCGGTTTTGATTTTGCCGCGCCCTTTTACTATGACCGGCTTTATCAGAAAGAAAACATCTTTATATGTCCATCATATCTATATCGGGCTAATTATTGTCGTGATTGTTTTGCCGATTGCTATTGTTAGAGGTTTTTCAACTGCGATATTAGTTTTATTAGCGATCGGCTTGTCGCTAAGTCTAGATGAACTTTCTGCGTGGATAACCAAATCAAAATATCCAGAAAGAAAAGAATTTATCGCAACTGTTATTTTATACGCTATTTTTATCCTTTATATGCTTGCCTTAAAAATATGAAAAAAATACTTATCATTTCAATTATAACTTTTATTCTAAATTTTTTTTGGGAAATATCTCAGGCATTTTTGTATGTCCCACATTTTGTGGGAATCAGCGGTCTGATAAAAGTCCACATCCGCGCCAGTTTAGGAGACTTGCTTATCGTTTCTCTGATATTACTGATAGATGCAATTATTTTAACCCGTATTTTTCCAAAAGAAAATTCTAAAAAAAGATTCGTAGCCATAGCCATAACTGGTTTTATATTGGCAGTGATTATTGAGAAATACGCACTAGCCATTGGCAGATGGTCGTATAATCCGCTCATGCCGATCATCCCCATTTTAAATGTTGGGTTAATTCCCATACTTCAAATGATTATACTGCCTGTACTTATCTTTCATTTACAAAATAATAAAAGGGGAGGCAAATTAGATTAAGCGTGTGCGCACGGGATTGGGTGGGGCAAGCACGCTTATCACGCAAATGACAACAATCATTGCTTTATATGGTGCTATTCTTTCAACTGCTATTTTTGTGCATTCTTTATGGCAAAAAAAGGGATAGATTAAAGATTTCATACTCAAGGGTAGATATTGATAATCAATACTACTGGTCTTTTGAGGTAGTAAACATAAGCCAAAGGAATATTTTTATAAAGAATTTTTAGTTTCAATGCGGTGACACAGTCAAGGCTGTTGTGAAGAATTGCGAGGATTTGGATAATATTGATATATCCGAAGTTCTAGAATTAAATCCCAATCGAGCTCAGAAGTTTTATATAGCGAGGAAGTTTTGAAATTAAACGATATTAACATGGCTTTTCAAAAGAATGTTCTGAATGACTTAGGCATTGAGGTTGGCACTCTCAATTTAATCAGGCTCAACAAAAAATATGTTCGCCTTGGCGACATCAACTTGGAAGAATTGTTTTTTTATAGAAGATTTAACTAATCAAGTAAATGAAAAACTTGATGAGGTAAGAAACAAAATGGAGGGAGCCTATGAAATATTATCTAGCGAAACTGGACCGAAAGGGCATTGTGATTGTATTTTAAAAGGGAAAAATGCCAGAAGCTAGTTTATAAAAAAAGAGGCTTGAACATTACAGACGAGCAAGCTGAAAGATGTCTTGAAAAACTTGCCCGCCTTGCAAAGCTCGCACATGAGACACTAGCTCTTGATAAACATAATGCGAATGAGAAAAATAATTATTAAAATATAAATATATGTCAGTATGGGAAGCACCAAACAATATTAGTAAAAAACCAGAGCATGCAAGCGAAGAGTCTAAAATAGAAAAGGAGAATCCTGAGCGCATTCTCACGGCGGAGGAGGTACTTGCATTGCTTGAAAAATTAGCTGGAGAAGCTAAATTTAGTGAGAGAAGAAAACTGGAAGATGAACAAGGTTTGTATTTGTGGGAAATTGAAATCGCCCAAGAAGATGGTGGAACAACCGAGTATTCTTATATCAGAAAAGGTAATTATAAAGAAAGAGGACTTGCTGGTGGTTCTGCTCTAGAAACAGCAATTCATATCACATATTTTGACAATGAGGGAATGCCAATCAGCGGACACTCAGTGTCCAAGCTTATGGATGGAAAATGGATAGATACTCCATAATTTTTATAAAATTTTTTTATGCAATTATTGAAAATAATCAAGCACAGCGATTTGTTTTCTCCTTATATGTCAGAAAGCAACGAAGAAATAAAGATTAGAAAAGTGGCGCGTGCCGTAGTCTTTGATAGTGACAATAAAATTGCAATATTGAAAGTTGCTAATCACAACTATCACAAATTGCCAGGCGGAGGAGTGGAAGAAGGCGAGGATCTAGCCAAAGCCTTGGAGCGAAAAGCAATGGAGGAAATTGATTGCAAAATATTAGTAACTGGAGAAATTGGAAAAATAATCGAGCACAGGGATGAATGGAGCTTGAAACAAGAATCATATTGCTATTTGGCAAGACTAGTTGGTGGAAAAGGCCAGCCGAACTTTACGGAAAAAGAAATAAATGACGGCTTTGAGATTATGTGGGTTTCGCTTGATGACGCTATTGAAAAACTCAAGAAAGATGTGCCTGATAATTATGAAGGGAAGTTCATCAAAGTGCGAGATTTGTATTTTCTTGAAGAAGCTAAAAATATGGCTTAATTCTGTTTCATCAAAGCCGTTGCTCGTTCCAATCTAATCCCAACCGCATCCCAACTTTCTAGAATATTCTCTCGAAGCGCATCCCAAGCCCGTGCGTGCTAAACAGAGCTCAGCTGAGCTCTGTTTTTATATAGATAGATGAGTCAGTCCTCAAACCTTCTCTTATTTGTGCTATAATATTAACATAAACTCATCTTAAAAAAATAAACAAAAAAAAATGAAAAAAAGAATAGTTGTCATCGCTATCGCAGTTGTCATTTCGCTTATCATTGGCGTGGTCGTTGTATTTTTAAAAAACAAAAATAACCCTCCTTTGTTGACTGTAAATTTTATTGACCTGGATAAAGTGGAAAAAATATCAAAATTCAGGAGCTGTCAGGGGCACACTGTTGTGCCACAGGACGGAAGTGAGAGCGCTAGAAACATGAAGCACTATGTGCTGCTTAAGCCTGAATATCTCGACAAACAGAAAATAGGAATCCTTTCTCCTCTGGATGGATTTGTTCAAGGCACGATGTCTAACCCTGAAAAAGGATTGGAAGGGGAGATTTGGATCGGTCAGGAAGGAACCCCCTGGGCAGTCAGTTTCGAGCACATAGAACTTGTGAGAAATTTTGAAAGAGGGGATAAAGTAAGGGCTGGTGAATTGATAGGATATGTACCGGGTAAGGGTGTGGATGTCGTCTACGCTATTGGAGGCGATGGGGTCAAGATTATGGATGGCTACGCTTCTCCATTTGCCGCGCTTGATTCCGTTTTCAACCATATGAGCGAGGAAGTTTTTGCTATTTATCAAAAAAAAGGAATAAAGAGTAAGGATGATCTTATTTATAGTCGAGAATATCGCGATCAAAATGCTTGCCAGTATAGAAAAAACGATAATGCGGGTGGACTCAATGATCTTAATAGTCCGCAAGATTGGGTTAAATTTGATTAATTGGATGTGTATATAATCATGATAATACTGCAAGTCTCCCTTGCTTCAATAGAGCGCTTGCTCGCTGTAATCTGACATCAATACTGTTCCAATTTTTCAAAATATTATTCTTTGTCCTATCTATGACTCCGTGCAAATAAAACAAGGTTCTATTCGAGTCTTGTTTTTATGTCTGGTGGATCAGGGCTGGAGTTGTGCTATAATGGGCATATGAAAATGAACAAATTAACTGCGGAAGAAAAAAGAATAATTATCGACAAAGGCACAGAGGCGCCGTTTGTTGGAGAATATGTGAATAATAAAGCCACAGGAGTGTATGTGTGTCGGCAATGCGAAGCGCCACTGTATGATTCCAAGGCCAAGTTTGCGTCTAGCTGCGGTTGGCCAAGTTTTGATGACAAGATCGCTGGCGCAGTCAATGAAAGATTGGATGCGGACGGAATCAGGACAGAAATCATTTGCGCGCGATGTGGCGCTCATTTGGGTCACATATTTTTAGGCGAAAACCTGACCGATAAAAATATTCGCCATTGTGTAAATTCAATCTCAATGAAATTTATTCCTGCAAAATAAAATTTTATATATTTTTTTGTATAACTATTTCTTGCGAGTTGCCTTTTTTGTTTTAGCAGAAGCTGCTATTTTGGAAGCATTTTTGGATACTTCTTTTTTAGCGGCAATGGCCAGCTTGCTGATGGCAGACCAATGTTTTCTGAGGTCGCTGGCGATTTCTTCAATTTCGGCACGAGTGGCTTTTTTGCCAGTAGCATATTCTTTGGAAACGGAATTGATAATTTGCTGATAAACCGGCTCGGTGATTTCTTTGGCTTTTTCAAGCTTTTCTATAACATCACCCTTCATCTTGATAGCCCAGGCTTTGGCGTGTTTTTGATTTTTTTTGCCTTTTGGTCCGAAAAAAAAATAGGCAGTGGCGGCAACGCCAGCCAGGCTTGTGCCAAGCACGGCCAGTGTGATGGCTTTTGAATTGTTTGTTTTCTTTTGCATAATGTTTTTAAAAATTAATATTTAAGTTATTTTTTTGCTTCTTTGTTTTTTCTGGCGCGAGCGGGCGGAAAGAACAGGCGAAAAACCATATTGTCTTCCAATCTTTCTTTGAGGTCCAGGACAAATTCTTCTGACTCTTTGAAATGATCTTGCAATTTTTCTGAAATCAAATAGAGATTTTTGCCGGCTTTGATGAAATAGAACAGGACAACAGAAAACAACACCGCCAACACGATTGTCGCGATGGAGGAGATAAAGAAAAAAATGTCTGCTTTCATGATTGTTTCTATATTTATAGTATACTACATTGTGAAAATAAATCCATGGCCAAACAGCTTGATTGTCAAGCGGGTCGGGAATTACTAAAAAACAATCTCAAATACTCAGAATTGTTTTTTACGCAGAATATTTTTTAGAGTTGTTTGTCTTTTAACGCAAAGCTCGCACAATAGCAATCAAAACTACTGCTCCGAGCAGGGCAACCAAGAAGCTATACAGATTGAAACCGGTGACTCCGCTTTCTCCCAGGAAGCTCATTAGCCATCCGCCAAGCACTGCGCCTATGATGCCGACAATAACATCCCAAACCAAGCCGCCGCCTGACCCCATAACCATAGAAGCGACCCAGCCGACTAAGGCTCCAAAAATGACCCAAATAATGATACCCATATATTTTTTTTAATTAAATTAATTAGTTAAATTATTTTTCTTGTGAATTTAATTTGTCGGCAGCTTCCGGTGTTGAGACCGTTTTGCCTATGAGCAATAGCCTGACGATGCCGAGGGCGATGAGCCAATATACTAGCATGGCCAAAAGGGTCGTCCATTCAAAAATGCTGCCAGAAACTTGCGTCATGCGAAAAACGCTCAGAAAGGGAGCGGTAAAGATATAAGTTGCTCCGTAGATAAAATCGGTAAAGCCGGCAGCCGCGTTGGCTCCCAACAATTTTAGAATGAAACGAAAGGCCAATAATATTTCCAGAATTCCTAAGAGATACCAAACAATTTGGGTGCCTCGGTAAAGCGGTTTTGTGCTGGGAGAGTTAGATGAATCCATATGCTTGTAAGTTAAATTATTAGTTGAGATTGAGCACCTTTCTAGGTCACTTTTAATTTTTAAAAAATCTGTTTAAAATGAAGTTTTTTTAATGGTTGTCTCGTTGGGCAGATATTTGGATAAAGCTTTTTCAATCAGAGTAGTCAGGCTCGTTTCTTCTACTATGGCTTGCGCTTTGGCCTGTTTCAACACTTTTGGGTTTAGGAAAAGAGTCACTCGTTGTTTTTTATTAATTGTCATACTTGTTATATTACAATTAGGTGTAATCGTAAGTAATACACCAGAGGTAAATTTATATTTCATAGGGGCTAATAAAGATTTTTTTCCAAAACAGCTTTCCTTACTATACTTAATATGTATCAAGGGAAATAAAAATTGTATCAGAGTGTATTATTTTTTGTAACAAATTAAACTCCTGTCGCTCTCGAGCGACGGGATAAAATAAAAATATATGAAAAAAGGTTACAAGGACAACATTGAGAAATTGACTTTGGAAAATGCGTCTTTTCGCAAAGTGCTCTATACTGCTCAGCATTGCCAGTTGGTTTTGATGTCTCTCGGGCCGAATGAGGAAATTGGTTCAGAAGTGCATGAAGATGGAGATCAATTTTTTCGTTTTGAAAGAGGTGAGGGGAAAGTTGTAGTCAACGAAACAACATATGCAGTTGGCGACGGCGACACGGTCATTGTTCCAGCGGGCGCTCAGCATAATGTGATTAACACCTCCGAATCTGACATGCTCAAGCTCTACACGATTTATGCGCCGCCGCATCATCAAGATGGCGTGGAACGGGAAACTAAAGAAGAAGCTGAAGAAGATGGTCCGGAATTTGATGGCAGGACGACAGAATAATCTTGGAAAGTCCAAAACACGCTCATTAGGGGCGTGTTTTTTGTATTTGACAAGAATCGGCGATAGTTATATAATACTAATATAAATTAGTATAGATTTTATATGGAGTTCAAATGTTGCGCGAAAAACAGTCGGGAGGATAAGGAAATAAAAGAAGTGTATGCTTTTTTGAAAGCGATTTCAGATGCCAATCGTTTGAAAATTATTTGCATGCTCAAGGCGGGGTCAAAATGTGTCTGTGAAATTTTTCCGGCAATTGGCATTTCGCAAAAACTGGCCTCGCACCATCTGTCGCAACTAACTAAGGTCGGGATTTTGAAAAAAACGAGGGAGGGCAATTTTATGCGTTATGCACTGGATAAAAAAGCGCTAAACCAATACAAGAAAATATTTAATCAAATAATCAAGTAGAAAATCATGAATGAACAAAAAGAGCATAGTCATATCTATAATGAAACTGGAAACAATAAATCATTGGACAATAAAAACATCGCCTGGGCGATTGTTGTCAATATTTTCATTACCATTACGGAGGTCATTGTTGGCTTATTGATTGGCAGTCTAGCCCTTATTTCTGATGCGCTCCATAATTTTTCCGATGTGGGATCGATGGTTTTGAGCTGGTGGGGTGAAAAGGCCAAGGGAAAGAAAGCAACGACATCGAAAACTTATGGCTATAAGCGAGTAGAAATAATTATCGCATTGTTTAACGCTATGACGCTTTTGGCGGTGGTGGCTTTTGTTTTCGTGGCGGCTATAAAAAGATTATACACGCCAGGAGAAATTGCAGGCAGTTGTATGATTTGGATGGCACTAATTGCATTGGTTGGCAATGGATTTGCGACTTATATCTTGGAAAAAGATTCGCATAAAAATTTGAATATGAAGAGTGCTTGGATGCATTCCATGCAAGACGCCTTGTTTTCCTTGGGTGTGCTCGTCGGCGCCGTGCTAATTTATTATTTCCATTGGTTTATTATTGATCCAATTATTTCTATCCTGCTATCAGCGTATGTACTCAAGGAGGTTTATGGCTTACTAAAGGAAACGGTTAACATATTGATGGAGTCAGTGCCGGAAGATGTTGATTTTGAAGAAGTAAAAAGTTCACTTAAATCTCTGGTAGGAGTTATGAGTGTAAATGATTTGCATATTTGGCAGACCGACAGCAATAGTCGATTTTTGAG
>CAZMNQ010000047.1:0-7829 GCA_964567695.1 uncultured Bdellovibrionales bacterium | reverse complement strand
CGCTATTGACTTTTTTGTAATTGTATGCTAACATATCTAATTGGCATTTTTTATGGCGCTGGCGGGGTTTTCTTTAACAATCGATGGGGGTAGAAAGATGAAAAGAGTGTTATTGGCAATGGTTATGGGGATTATATTTTTTTATTTCCCAATCAAAATCCGCCTCGGCTAAAATCGAGGTTTTTTGTCCAAAATTAGTTTTTGGTGTTAGGATTGAGATATTGATAAAAAAATAGTTATGAATGAAAAAGAAAATTTGAAAGATGAGAGAGTTCAAGTTAGATATAAGATTGAGAGATAAAACAATTTTAAAATAAAAAATGGGTGAACTCGCTTACAAAAATTTTTTGACTTACAAATATGCTGTCCTTATCTATGACATGAACAAAGAATTCATTGCGCGTTTTGTGTCCGGTATGGAAAACATGCGACAGCGACAGCAAATGGATCAAGCGGCGCGCTCATCCAAACAATGCATCGTCGAAGGCGCGATGCAAGGTACGAGTCTTAAAGGTTATATCAAGATGCTGGGACATTTCGCGAGGAAGTTGGGAAGAATTGCTGGAAGACTATAAAGATATTGCCAGGCTTGGAAAGATTGAGATTTGGGACAGAGAAATTTTGAGGAGGGAAATGGGGTTAAGGAGGTTTAGGGTTTTTGTGAAAGACAATGAACCTATCCCTCCTACACCACCTCTACCTCCTGACCTTCCAACTTCAGTCAACATTATGATTGACCTCATCACTCGAACAAACTTCTTATTGGATCAACAAAAAAGATCCTTAGAAGAAAAATTTTTGAAAGAGGGCGGTTACACGGAAAATTTATACAAAAAACGCAGAGAAGCGAGAAGGTTTTAATTGTAAATATTTAATATTTAGATACGGCTCCAAAAGGCTGTTTTTTTGTTGTTTATGCCTCTGCCTGTAGCGCGGCGCAACATGGCGGGCAGGGTGTGGATAACTCGGCTTTGACATTGTGGACGAGTGGAGTAAAATAGGGACTAGGTAAATAGAAGTGGGGGGAAGTGGTAAGTAGCCCGATTCGAAACTACGAATGGTACACGAATCTACGAACATAAATATTCGTAAGTTCGTAGATTCGAATATAATTCGTAAATTCGCATCGGTCATGTTTATTGGAGAATATTCACATTCCGTTGATGAGAAAAAGAGATTGGCTGTGCCAAGTAAGTTTCGCGGTGAGTTGAAAAACAAAGTGGTGGTGACGCGCGGGCTGGATAAATGTTTGTTTATCTACACGATGAAAGCTTGGGAAGAATTGGCGAGCAAGTTGGGAACACTGCCGGTTGGAGAAGCGGGCACGCGAAGTTTCACGCGTCTGATGTTGGCTGGAGCGGTCGATGTTGATGTGGACAAGCAAGGCCGAATTTTGATTCCGGATTATTTGAAAGAATATGCGGGGCTGGCTAAGAATGTAGTGATCGCCGGACTCTATAATCGTTTAGAAATTTGGGATGAAAAGAAATGGGCGGATTATAAAAAGAACGCTGAAAAAAATTCTGATGAAATAGCTGAGCAGTTGGGGAAGCTAGGAGTTTATTAGATTAATTTTCGATGATCAATTACCAATTTTCAATAAATTTTCAATAACTTAATTTTCAAAATTTAAAAATTGTAAATTGAGGCTTGATTGTAAATTGAAAATTGTAAATTGAAAATTACCAAATGACAATTCATAAACCCGTATTGCTGAAAGAGTCGATAGAGAATCTAAATTTAAAAGATGGTTCTATTGCTGTGGACGCCACTCTGGGGGGAGGCGGCCACAGCAACGAGATTTTGAAAAGGATTGGCAAAAGTGGAAAGCTCATTGTTATCGATCAAGATTCGCAGGCGGTTGAAAATTTCAAAAAACAATTGCCAGCGGAAATTGATAATGTCATCGCAGTCAAAGACAATTTTGCTAACCTAGGAAATATTTTAGCGGAATTCAATCCGCCAGCTGGCGGAGAGAAGGTTGATGCGATTTTGGCGGATCTCGGTTATTCTTCCATTCAATTGGAAGATGCGGAGATTGGCATGAGTTTTTTGCAAGACGCGCCATTGGACATGCGCCTGGATCGCGATGGCGAACTGACGGCTAAGCAAATTGTGAATGAATATTCACAAGGCGAAATCAGCCGAGTCATCAAAGATTATGGCGAAGAAAGATTTGCCAGCATCATTGCTAAAAAGATTGCGGACAGAAGAAAAATAAAACTGATTGAAACAACTGGCGAATTAGTGGAAATCATCCGAAGCGCGGTGCCGGAAAGACATCAACACAGGCAAAATTCCTGCCTGCCGGCAGGCAGGCATCCAGCTACGAAAACTTTTCAAGCGCTCCGCATCGAAACAAACAAAGAGCTGGAAGTTTTGAAAAATTTTGTGCCGCAGGCGATTGACGCGCTGAATCCGGGAGGACGGCTGGCCATCATCTCATTCCATTCACTAGAAGATCGCATTGTTAAAAATATATACAGGGAAAATGCTAGGGGATGCATTTGCCCAACAGATTTTCCGGTCTGCCGTTGCGGCGAAAAAGCGAGGGTAAAAATAATCAGCAAGAAGCCGATAATACCTAGTCAGGAAGAAATATTGGACAATCCTCGATCTAGAAGTGCAAAATTGAGGATTATAGAGAAAATTTGAGTTTAAAAAGCTCAAATTCCAAAAAACAAAAACCAAATAAAATACAAAATACAAAAAAATAAAGTTTTGAAAATTGATATTTTGAATTTGTTTGGAAATTGGGATTTGGGATTTGGAAATTTAATTTCAGGGGGCTGAAAATAAATGTCACGGGTTTTGATTCTGAACAAATCGGCAACAAGCCTAAGCCAGGCTCGCGCTCAGAGAACGACTGCTTCGTTGGGCAATGTTTTGGCGTTGAAGAAAAAGGCGTTTGAGACAGGCAGCGCCCAGCTTAATTTAGTTTCGCTGGTTTTCGTCGTCGCAATGGGTGTTTTAATGTGCGGAGCGTTCTATCTCTATCAAGTGAATGACATTGCGACTAAGGGCTATGAAATCAGAAAGTTGGAAAGTCAGATTCAGGACTTGAGCAAGGAAAGCAAAAAAATGGAAATTCGCGAGGTGGAACTTCGCTCTATGCAAAATATCGAAAAAGCCTCACAAGATTTAGGCTTGGTTAATTCAGATGAGGTGAGTTATGTGGAAATAAATGGACCGGTAGCGATGAGATAAAAGAAAGACTAATTTTTAGCGTATGACTGTATCCGTGATAAGCAGAAAACAGGCGGAAGTGGTTTCAAACTGGAGAATTTACGCGCTGGTTTTTTTGTTTTTTGCGATAATTTTCGGGCTTTTCTGCCGTTTCTATAATTTACAAGTCATTCAATATGCTCAATATCAGGCGTTAGCAGAAGGACAGCATTCTTTTTTTAAAAATCTTATTCCGAAACGCGGAGAAATTTTTATGAAAGACAAGGATGGGCTGTATCCGGTGGCCGTCAATCGTGAAACTAAGATGGCCTATGCGGTGCCGAAAGAAATTGAGAATGCCTCGCAAGCAGCTTTCGCCGTAGCGTCTATTTTGCAAATGGATGCGACGGAGCTTAAAACAAAATTTGAAAAACCGGATGATATGTATGAAGTTTTGAAGCATCGTCTGAACGAGGAAGAAATTGCTAAGATCAACGGCCTAAAATTAAAAGGCATTCACTTATCAGATGAGAGTTATCGCTATTACCCTTCTTCTGAATTGGCAGCGAATGTTGTGGGATTTGTCGGTTGGAGAGATGCTGTTTTGGGCGGGCAATATGGATTAGAATCATATTTTGATGATCAATTGCAAGGAATGGAAGGTTCGCTTTTTCACCAAAGAGATGCTTCTGGTGGCTGGATTAGTGTCGGACAAAAAGAAATGACCAGCGCAAAGGACGGCGACACGCTTGTTCTGACATTGGATCACATCGTACAATATCAGACTGAGAAGCTCCTTAAAAATGCCGTGGAAAAATATGCGGCTTCGGGAGGAAATATAACAATCATGGATCCGATGACGGGAAAAATATTGGCGATGGCCAGTTATCCGACTTTTAATCCGAATAACTACGCGCAAGTTGAAGATATTGGGGCTTTCCGCAATCCGCCAGTAAATGATGCCTATGAACCTGGCAGTGTTTTCAAAGCTTTTACCATCGCAGCGGGTTTGGATAGCAATAAAATTTCTCCTGATTCAACCTATGTCGACACAGGTTCAATCAAAGAAGCCGGCTATACGATTCACAATTCTGATATGAAAACTAATGGTTTGCAGACGATGACTCAGGTTTTGGAAAAATCTTTGAACACTGGTGTGATTTATGTGGAAAAATTATTGGGCAACAAAAATTTTTCCGATTATGTTGAGCGGTTTGGTTTTGGAGAACAATCAGAGATTGATTTGAAAGGCGAGGCCAGAGGCAACATTAACAATTTAAAAAATTTAAAAAGTGATATCCAATTTTTTACCGCTGCTTTCGGACAAGGCATCACAGTTACGCCGATCCAGTTGGCAGCCGCCTATAGCGCGCTGGCCAATGGCGGATCATTGATGAAACCGCAAATAATTGATAGGATAGTGTATGCTAGGGGCAGTGAAGAGGTCGTGCAGCCACAGGAAATACGGCGAGTAATCTCTCAAAAAGCCGCGATGCAAACCGCCCAGATATTGAATAGTGTGGTGATAAATGGCCATGGCAAAAGAGCGGGTGTGCCTGGTTATATGGTGGCTGGAAAAACAGGCACGGCTCAAGTGGTGGATGCGGAAACAAAAGGTTACGCGGAAGGAAAATCAGTCGGATCGTTTGCCGGTTTTGCGCCGGTAGACAATCCCAAATTTACCATAGTCATCAGTTTGACTGATCCAAAAAATGTGGAATGGGCTGAATCCAGCGCGGCGCCGGCTTTTGGAGAATTAATGAAGTTTTTATTGGAATATTACAATATTGAACCGACGGAAGCCTATACGCAAAAAGATTTGGACGATTTCAACCAATCTCATAATATTGCTAAATTTTCTGCCAATAAACAAGCTCAAGACAATATTGATAGTCCCGCGACAACAGCAATCGAAACTGTAATTGCAGATGATAATAAAAAGAAGAAAAAATAAATGGATAGCAAACCGAAAAAAATAATAATTTTGCAAAAAATTCTGCGCGGGATGGCAATTTTGGTTTTGAAAAAATATAATCCTAAAATCATCAGCATTACCGGTTCAGTTGGCAAAACTTCCACCAAAGAAGCGGTATTTGCTGTTTTGAAAGACAAATTCCGTGTGCGCAGAAATGATAAAAATTATAACAATGAAATTGGAGTGCCATTGACCATCATCGGCGCGGACAGTGGAGAGAGTTCGCTGTGGCGCTGGTTGGGAGTGTTTTTGAAATGGCTGTGGGTGATGTTGGCGCCGATTGAATATCCGGAAATTTTAGTTTTGGAAATGGGCGCCGACAGGCTGGGTGATATTAAATATTTAACTGAGTTTATCAAATCCAACGTAGCTGTCATCACGGATTTTTCTTCCAGCCACATCGAATTTTTTGGCAATGTGGAAGGAGTCGCTAAGGAAAAAGGCATTTTGGTGCGCGAGTTGGATGAAAAAAGCTGGGCAGTCATCAATATTGATAATCCATTCGTGGCGAAACTGGAAGATCAATTAAAATGCAATGTAGTGTCGTTTGGATTTTCGCAGGAAGCACAGATGCGCGCTACCGACATCGCTTTTAATTATGCCAACGAAGAGCAAACTGATCTAGTGGGCCTTAGTTTTAAATTAAATTATAAAGGCACTTCTATTCCGGTGCGCTTGAATAACATTTTGGCGAAACACCAGATCTATTCAGCCTTGGCTGGAGCGGCCATTGGCATCAATTTTGGAATCAATTTGGTGGAAGTCGGCGCGGCGTTGGAAAGTTTTTCTTTTCCCTATGGCCGGATGAATTTGATTGCCGGCATAAAAAGCACCTGCATAATCGATGATACCTACAATTCTTCTCCAACTTCGGCTGCTGCCGCGCTAGAGGCTTTGGCGGAAATCAAAGCGGCAAGAAAAATCGCGGTGTTGGGTGATATGTTGGAGTTGGGAGAAGAGTCAGAAGAAAAACATAAACTGATTGGCAAAAAATTTGCTGAAATAAAAGGTGACATCTTTTTCGCAGTGGGGGAAAGAATGAAAAAAGCGGGCGAGGAATTGGCGAAAAATAATTTTCCAGAAAAAAATATCTTTTATTTTGCTTCACCGATGGCGGCCGGCAAAAAATTGCAAGAAATTATGCAAACCAGGGACCTGATCTTAGTGAAAGGTTCGCAAGGGATGCGGATGGAAATGGTGGTGGAAGAAGTGATGGCCGCGCCGCAAGAGGCCGAAAAACTTCTGTGCCGCCAATCAAAAAGTTGGAAAGAAACCCCTTGGAAGGCGGTGTAGAAATCCAAAAATTAAATTTTATTCTCATTAAATAAAGATATAGAGCGCAGAGCCCTGACCTTTGATTTTTTCTGAAACTTGTGTAAACTGGGTTTATATCCTAAAAATTGGCCTCATCGTCTTCGCGAGTCGAGGTGGGGACACAAATTTTTTATGGCCTCATCGTCTAACGGTTAGGACGCCAGGTTCTCATCCTGGTAATAGGAGTTCGATTCTCCTTGAGGCTACACTAAATATTTAACTTCCAAAATATATGGTGGATGCGAAAAAAACTTTAGTTGATTTCAAGGCCAAAGTTGATCCGGAAGTTGAGGCTTTTTTTGTGCGGACAATCGCGGAAACAAAAAAAGTCGATGACAATATCGCGGCGGCCTTGGAACATGCAAGAAAGATTACAACATCAGGCGGAAAAAGAG
This sequence comes from uncultured Bdellovibrionales bacterium, assembly GCA_964567695.1. Classification (GTDB taxonomy): domain Bacteria; phylum Patescibacteriota; class Minisyncoccia; order Moranbacterales; family UBA2206; genus UBA2282. The sequence goes on along the minus strand of CAZMNQ010000047.1, from coordinate 980 downwards.
CGCGCGCCGCTTTTATGTATTATGGCTATTTGGCAGCGGGCGGAAAAAACAAAAAAGAAATAATCAAGACCAGTGTCAGCATTGAACTTATCCATACTTTTCTTTTGATACACGATGATATTATTGACCGGGATGGTTTGCGCCATGGGGTGAAAACTATTCATGTGCACTATGGTGAAATGGCCAAGAGATATTTCAAAAATAAAGACGCTGCTCATTTTGGAAATTCAATGGCAATCATCATGGGCGATATGTTGGGCGCATTGGGCAATCAAGTGCTGTTTGAATCGAAATTTGATTCGGCGTTGATTATAAAAGCTTTGCAAAAACTGCAAGGCATCATTGCTTTTACGGTTATTGGTGAAGCGGAAGATGTTATAATTGAAAATCGTGGCCGAGCGACGGAGAAAGAAATTTTTCGCATGTATGAAAACAAAACGGCTAAATATACAATTGAAGGACCGTTGCATTTAGGAGCAATCTTGGCTGGAGCTGATAAAAAGCTTCTGGAAGCCCTGAGCGCCTATTCAATTCCCGCCGGCATTGCCTTTCAAATTCAAGATGATATCTTGGGAGTTTTTGGGGTTTCGAAAAAAACCGGCAAACCGGTTGGCTCAGATGTACGGCAAGGCAAGCAAACTATTTTGGTAGCGAAAACGCTGGAAAAAGCTAACCGGGCGCAAAAAGCCATTATTAAAAATTGCTTGGGCAATGACAACCTGACACAGGCTGATTTGGAGCAATTTAGAAAAGTTATTATTGAAACCGGCTCCTTGGAATATGCGCAAAAATTGGCAAACAAATTAATTGTTGAAGCTAAAGAAAAAATAGAGAAAGTGGTTATGAAAAAAGAAGCCAAAAATTTTTTGTTGGGCATTGCCGATTATATGTTAAATAGGGAGGTGTAAAATGCGTACATTTGAATTGAATTGTCTATTTTTTAATTTTGATGTAAAATTTATAATATGACTGAAAAAGAA
>CAZMNQ010000046.1:0-8048 GCA_964567695.1 uncultured Bdellovibrionales bacterium | reverse complement strand
ATATTTAACTGTTTACTATTATATAGCTAATTAGCTATTTTTACAACTTTTCTAACTGCGCGATGACATCCTCGATTATCCAATTGGGAGTTGAAGCGCCAGCCGTCACGGACACACTTTTGACACCTGAAAACCATTTTTCATCCATATCATTTGCCCTCTGGATAAAAATAGTTTTTGGATTTATACTACTAGCAATTTCAAACAAGCGATTTGAGTTGGCACTTTCCGGCGATCCAATCACCACCACGGCATCATGCGAAGCGGCTAATTTCTTTATTTCGTCTTGCCTCTGATCAGTCGCCAAACAAATCGTGTCCAAAATTTCCACTGCCGAAAACTTATTTTTTATGAAATTATAAACTTCTTCCACAAAATCCTTGCTCTGCGTGGTTTGTGAAAGAATGATGATTTTCTCTGCCTGCTCAAGATTCAAATTTTTCAAATCCTCTACATTGGAAACTATCATGGCCTTGCCCTCGCCCCATTCCAAAATGCTGCGCACTTCTTTGTGATCCTTGTCACCCACCAAAACTATTGCGTATCCGCATTTAATATAGACTTGCGCCAATCTTTGCACCTTGATAACTCGCGGACAAGTTGTATTAATGATCTCAATCTTTTTTTCTTTAGCCATCTCGTAGACCTGCGGTCCCACGCCATGCGCCGTAATAATCAGCGTGCCGATTTCTCCAGGCTTAGCGTTAGTAAATTTTTCCAAATCAATTTTGCGGATGCCTTTTTCCTCAATTTTTCTAACCACATCCTGATTGTGAACCAAAGAACCCAAAACATAAATCGGTTTTTTCACGCTCTCTAAATCCAAATTACTGACCGTCTCAAACGCCCGCCGCACCCCATCGCAAAACCCGGCGAATTGACTCAATATTATTTTCATAAAATTATTTTTTTCTAAAACTTCGTTTTAGGATTACCACTCCTCGATCAGATATTTCTCAAATTCCTTTTTTTCTCTCATGTACAACGCATTTTTATCTAGAAATTCTTTATACTCACTAATACCCCTAAATTGTCCTAGAATAATATCCTTATTTACTAATCTATCACTTCGCTCACCTAAATAATCCAACAAGCTTGAATATTTCCATTTATCGTTTTTACTATATCCATGAATAAAATTATTTTTATTCACATAAGCAGAAAGATACAAAAGATACTCATTTGAATCAATATGCGCTGATTTAAAAACCCCCTGAAACAATGAACCGCTCCTTTTATTTTTCTGATTATAATACTTAGTATGGCTAATGCCAATTTTATGCATAAAATTTTCAATACCCCTTGCATTAATTTGCTTTAAAATAAAATGATAATGGTTTGGATTCAAACAATACGCAATAATTTCTACCATCGGCTCACGATTCCTAAAACTTAGTTTTAGGAAATCATCCACATTCGAGCCTGGTCTACCTTTTTTATAATCTCGCCATTCTATCATCAATCCATCTTCCTCATCATTTAATAAGTTCATTGACATACTAAATCTTTCGTAATCATGCACATCCGAAAAAACATCACGCTTATCCACGCCACGATTGAAAACATGGTAATATTCACCATTGGCAAATTCTCCTTTTCTCATGTTGTTATTATATCCTAAAACTTCGTTTTAGGAAAACTAAATTGCACTTCCAAAAAATTCTTTTTTATCCTTACACCATTGCATAATTGCCTTATGCATAGCTATTGGACGCAATTCATTTTTCTTCAAAGAAGCAATATCAATCCAATTAAATTCAAGGTGATTCTCTAATGAAATAACCTTAAAATTATCCAATGTAACATGGAAAACAATATTAATTTCGTGTTGCATTTTGCTAATTTGTCCAAAAGAATTTTCTACCACACCAATAAACTTAATCATTCTCGTTTTTACACCCAACTCCTCCAGCAATTCTCTTTTTAAGGCATCTTCCGGTTTCTCACCAAATTCAACATGCCCACCTGGCAAAAAATACCATGATTTGGTTTTCATTCTACAGAGCAATATTTTTCCCCGATGAATAATAACGGCTCGTGAAATTATTTCAAAATTATTTTTCATATCATTTTGTATTTCCTAAAACTTCGTTTTAGGATTTAAATTTAGATTATTCGAATACCAAATTTTTTCAATGATTCTGCTAAGTCATAGAGTGGCAAACCGACAATTCCAAAAAAATCACCCTCGATTTTTTTGATAATTACAGAGCCAATTCCTTGCACTGCAAATGCTCCAGCCTTATCTAACGGATCCTTGGTTTTTATATAATTTGCAATCTCTTCCGCGGTGAGTTTTTTTATATATACTTTTGCTTCAACAGCTTTGGATATTTTTTTGTTTATCAAACTATCCACTATGGTATAGCCAGTGATAATAGACACGACCTTTCCGCTTATTTTTTCTAACATTTTTCTAGCTTCAATTTCCGTATGCGGCTTGCCGAGCAGTTCATATTTTAGCGCCACAAAAGTATCAGCCGCAATAATAATATGGTTTTTGTATTTTTTCGCCACCGCTTCCGTCTTGCATTTGGACAAAAATTTAGCCAGTTCCATTGGATGCATTTTCAAACTCATGTCCTCCTCGTAATCACTCCTAACGATTTCAAATTTTAATCCCAATCTCTCCATCAATTCTTTTCTTCGAGGAGAAGTTGAAGCCAAAATTATTTTTCTATTTTTCATATCTCTCATTTATTAATTAATTCTTAATCCACATCCCCCATTTGTTGCAACTGCAACAATTTTTGATAGAGCCCGCCGTCAGATTTAGCCAGTTCGTGGTGGCTGCCGTACTCGATGACCTTGCCTTTTTCCAATACGATAATTTTATCAGCTTTGCGGATGGTGCTCAAGCGATGTGCGATCAAGATGACGGTGCGGTTTTTGCAGATTTTGTCCATCGCATCTTGGATCAGTCTTTCACTTTGCGAATCCAGATTGCTCGTCGCTTCATCAAAAATCAAAATTTTTGGATTAGCCAAAATCGCACGCGCAATGCCGATTCTTTGCCTTTGCCCACCGGACAGTTTGATGCCTCGTTCGCCGACTACTGTATTATAGCCATCACTTAACTGCAAAATAAATTCTTCCGCATTAGCTATACGCGCCGCAGCCACGACTTCATCCATATTGGCTTTCGGTTTGGCATAGGCAATGTTTTCCTTAACACTCAAATCAAAAATTTCCACTTCTTGAGGAACAATAGCCATAAATTTGCGAAAGGCATGTAAATCATAGTCTCGCAAATCCTTTCCATCTAGCAAAATCTGACCGCCACTTGGGTCATAATGCCGATAAATCATCCGAACAACTGTAGTTTTTCCACCACCCGACGGTCCGACCAGAGCTGTAGCGCAACCGGAATTAATTTTGAAACTCGTGTTGTCCAACGCACGGCCATCACTATCTTTATAATGAAAAGTCACCTTTTTAAATTCAATTTGTCCTTCAATCTTTTTCGGCTTAAGTCCGTTGAGATTGTTTTCAATCTCAGATTCTTCAGTTGATAACAAATATAGCCTTTCCACTGCCTCGCTGGATTCCATAATGCGATCGTATAGTCGTGATATGCGGAAAAGAGAGATTAGTCCTTTTTCAGAAATAGTATATACAAATACTAAGCTTCCTATGGTAATCTGTCCGTGAATCGCCAAATAGATTCCCAAAAGCAAAACAAAACCTCGTCCCAAATCAATTACCAGATTTCTGGCTAAATTATATTTAAGGATCCTACTAAATTCATCTAAAATACTATTTTTAACTTTTTCCGTCGTACGAAAAAACTGATTATACTCACGCAATTCCTGCACAAACGACTTGACCGTGTTTATATTGATGATTGACTGCGTCATTATGCTAGAAGCAACTTCTTGTTCATCGAAACGTTTTTTGCGAAAAGGGAAAACCAGCGCATTAACACGCAAAGTCAGAAAAATAAAAACGGGAACAAAAACAATGATGATTACACCGAAACGCCAATCAATAATAAATAACATGATCGTCGTAAAAATAATCTGGAAAATTGTCGGCGCCACTTCCCAGAAAAAATTACCAAACAAATTATCTATCTTATCGATTCCTCGAGTAATCTTAATGACCTTACTGCCAGTATTCTCCTTTTCGTGATAACCCAGACTCAAAAAAACCATCTTTTTGTGGGCATTGCTAGCTAGGTAAGAAATAACATCTACTAATATATCAAAAAGTTTTCGATCACGGAAATAATCAAAAAGCGAAACTGACTGATTCACCAAAAACATCACTACTACCAATCCCAAAATAGTTGCGACTTGCTCCAAGCTAAAATTAGTTATTCTATCAATAACCACTTTTAATATGTATGGACCAATCAAGCTGATTATCTCTATAAACATAGTTAAAACCAGCAGTCTTTTAATCTGTTTTTGACTCGGTTCAAGAAGCTTCCAAAGGCGCATCCAAAAACGCCCCAGATCCATTCCTGTCACATCCTGCTTTTCTTTATTTTTTTTACTCATATATAATATTAATCTTCAAAAACAATTGCCGCTCCGTTTTAGCGGAGCGACATATTTCTTCTTTGACTATTTGTTCTGAAAATATTTAACTATTTCCAAACTGTCCAAGGATATATGTTCAACTGTTCCGCTTTTTCTATTTTTAATTTCTACTTGGCTGTCGCATGAATTTTTTTCGCTGACAACCATTTGATATGGCAGACCAATCAAATCGGCATCGGCAAATTTTGCGCCTGGATTCGTATCGCGATCATCAAACAAAACTTCGATTCCCGCCTTGACCATAGCCCCATAAATCTCAGTTGCTTTCTCATTTTGATTCAAGCTCAAAAGATGAACTTGAAACGGCGCCACGGCCTCCGGCCAAATCATGCCTTTGTCGTCATGATGCACTTCCACTACCGTACCCATGAGTCGCCCAAGTCCGATGCCATAGCAACCCATTAGAATTTCTTTGGTTTCGCCTTTTTCATCCTTAACCGTCAAATTAAAAGGCGTAGTATATTTATTCATCAGTTTAAAAATATTGCCCACCTCGATCGCTTTCTCTTCAGAAAATTCCGTGTTTTGACAAGCGGGACATTCAGACACTTCAGCTTTTATTTCTTTGTTAATTGCCAATCCGCATTTGCTACAAACGAAAATAATATCTTCCCCAGCTTCGGTGATCACCTGAAACTCGTGTGAATATTTAGAAAACGATCCGCCGGAAGCAAAGGTCAAATGAGTTACATCCTTGAGTCCTGTTCTCTCAAAAATTTTAAAATAGGCTACTTTGGATTTCTCATAATAGGCATCCAGATCTTCTTCGTTCAAATGGAAGGAATATAAATCTTTCATAATAAATTCCCGTCCGCGCAAAATACCTGATTTAGCTCGCAGTTCCATCCTGAATTTATTCTGAAATTGATAGACCGCAAACGGCAAATCCTTATAGGAATTAATAAATCTTTGCATGAGTGGCACCACTACCTCTTCATGGGTTGGCCCCAGCGCCGCTTCGCGCCCACTCGCATCTTTCACTTTATACAAATCATCCATCGTGTCCCATCTGCCGGTTTTCAACCAATTTTCTTTTGGTTGCATCGTCGGCATAAAAATTTCTTGACCCGCAATGGCATTTATTTCTTCGCGAATAATATTTTCAATTTTGTTCATCACGCGCAAGCCCAATGGTAAAATCGTATAGACTCCCGCCATTTCTTTATCAATAAAACCCGCACGAATCAAAAGCTGAGCGTTGGTGCTCACCTCGTCTTTCAAAGCGTCTTTTTGAGTTTTGGTAAATAATTGTGATTGCTTCATAAATTTGTTTAGGCCGCATGTTCGCCCCTGGCGAATTTACGCAGTTTCATATGCTTTATTTTAGTATATTATCGCCTTTTTGCCAAGTTTGGTGAGAAATGCTTTCTTTTTTTTAGAAAGCATTTCCCTTTTAGATTTTTATGCATAAAATCTGGTTCCAAATTCTTCTTCCTGCGAAACAGCCCGGAGAATAAAATTATTTTCTTTGGCTGGCACCAGACAAGCTTCAATTTTTGCTTGAGCTAATTCAGCCAAGGCCAAAACTTTTGTTCGCATACCTTCGGATCCATATCCCAGTGCGCTGCCACCCTTGGCGCACGCCAGCACCGTTTCAATTTCAGAAACTTTGATGCGATGCATTACGCATCCTTCAAGATCAAGAAAACCAGGTTGATCAAAACCAATGACTGCCACCCTAGCTCCAACCAACAAACACATCAGCTTGAAAAGCTTGTCATTGTCAGCGCAATGCTCCAGAGCCTTGATTTCCTCCGAATCAATCACATCATTGGCGTTGATAATCGGAACCACGCCGACCGAAAATGCTTCCAGCATAATCTTTTTGGTCAGAGCAGTTTTTGAAATTTTAGCGTCAATCAATTGCTCATCAGTCAAAAGCATTTGCGCGGCATCGACGCCGAATTTTTCCAAACATAGTCGATACTCATTGGCAATGCGAATCTGACCAACTGCCGAACGCAAATTTTTTGAACGATTCATAATTGAGTCACTGGCAATCGCCCCGGAAGTTACAATAAAAACTCCCGTGCCATTTTGCACCAGCTTTGCGACTTGCGCGCAAACCTGCCGAATTAATTTGCGATTAATCTTTCCATCGGAAACCAATGTCGCTGAACCTAATTTGATGCCGATAATTTTCTTTTTTTGCATAATGATTTTTGAAATTAAATTAAAAAACTAAAAAACAGCTTTTTTCATTAAGCTGTCCGTGTCTATCCAAAATTTTTATTCTTCCCCGCTAGTTAATTTTAAACACACATAAGCAGCCTAATTGTCTAGGTTGTGGGGCTACCGGGATTAAATTTGTGTGTCTAAAATTATTCATATGCCTCATTAATAACATGCTCTAAAAAGTTTGTCAATTTTAAAAATAATCCGGCAATTGACAGCTAAATAGTTTTCTGCCATATTAGTCTGATGCCAATCTCGGCATTGAAAAACAGTTAGTTCTTACGAGTGGGGGGAGAAATTATGAGGGGGAAAGTTGTTATTGCATTAGTAGGTTTTGTTATGTGCTGGTCTTCGCCAGCGATAAGCACTATTAATCCCAATGCGGATGTGCCAATTAAAATACCCATGAACCAACGTGCGGTGTCTCTCTTTAAAAACAACCAGGGTGACTATATTATATCCACCAAAGCCATACCTCCTGAGGATGCAGAGGAGGCAAAAGCTAAATTCGGAATCGAAGAGTTAGGTAGATTTTTCATAATTTATGATCAGGACACGGATGCATTTATCCTTGTTCCCCGAAAATAAGAAAATTCTATCTCTTCAATTCATCATCGCAAGTGCGCCATGTCTCCAGACACGGCGTTTTTTTATTTTTTAAATTTTAATCCCAAAATTAAAACTGTCGCGCAAGCACTAAAACCAATTCCCGAAACAATTTGAAATAGAAAATCAGGCAATATAAATAAACTATAAAGAAATGCTATGCCAGAACTTATAGTCCAAATAAAATAAGATGTAACATTCGCACTTTTCTTGCCGGCTAATAAATCTTTTATCGTGGGCCAATAAGCAACCGCTGAAATAACACCTTCCATGGCATATGCAATCACCAAAAGCCTAATAAAAATTTCTCTCATAAAATTACTTTTTATTCATTATCTTTCAAACAATATATTTTTATATAAAAATAATCCAGTAACAAATGCGACAATAACCCAATGCCTAAAAATAACACTGGTCTATAAAAAATAAATAAAATAGCAACTATTAAAATTGTACGATAATTTTTATGCAAGAAATGAGTTTTGAACGGATTTCTCCGCGGATGATAAATCGGTTTTGAAAATAAATGATCCAAGTCAATCAGCTCCGATGAAAAAAGTAACAACAAGTCTAAATTATTTGCATTAACAAAATCTATTTTATTCACAAAAAAATACGCGCCAAGATCAAATATGAGATGGACTGGAGTTATCATAATTTAAAATTTTTATTTATTCCGATTAAAATAATAATCATAGACGGTTTTTGTGATTGGCACACCGG
>CAZMNQ010000045.1:0-8128 GCA_964567695.1 uncultured Bdellovibrionales bacterium | reverse complement strand
AAAAATTCTTACTTTTATATTCTAGAGTGTTCTAATTCAAATGGGAATCTACCATTGGAAAAAATTAACCTTTTTTGGGACATTGATCAAAATAAATTGGATCCGAACAGACACGGGGCTTTTGTGGTTGGGCGCATTTTGGAAAAAGGCGATGTTGAGGATATTAAATGGGCGCTGGGTTTTTATGGTCGAGAATTTGTACAAGAGATCTTTCAAAAAAATGCTGGCAAGTTTGATTTGAAGTCGAACAATTTTTGGTGCCTATATTTTAATCTTAATAAATCTGAATGTATCCGGAAACAATCAACAAAAGAACAAAGTCCGTTTTGGCAAAGATAGCCAAATTGGATTTTGTGCAAAATTTTTATTTGGCTGGCGGAACGGCGTTGGCAATTCAATTAGGCCATCGGGAGTCGATTGATTTGGATTTTTTTTCGCGTGAAAAATTTTCCGCTCAAAAGCTCAAATATGAATTATCTAAAATTGGAAAGTTAGCAGTGGACTATGAAGATGAAGATACGCTGAATGGAACACTGGATGATGTCAAAGTAAGCTTTTTCTATTATGGCTACGCGCAAAGTTTTGATTTAGTGAAATATGAAAACATTTTCTTGGCGGATGAACGGGACATCGCGGCGATGAAAATTGATACAATTTCCGCTCGAGGCAGCAAGAAGGATTTTGTGGACATATATTTTTTAATGCAAAGGCACTCATTGTCACAGCTGATTGGTTTTTTTGAAGAGAAATATAAAAATATCCGGTACAATAAATTACACATACTTAAAAGTCTAATTTATTTTGCCGATGCCAATGATAATCCGGATCCGTTAATGCTAGTGGATTTTGATTGGGAAAAAATAAAAACTTTTCTGGAGCAAGAAGTCAGGATGATATTGTAGGTTTTTAGTTCCGAAGGTTGAACCTTCAGAAGATATTCAAACATAAAACAGGCTTGAACAGTCTGCTTTATTTTTTCCGGTTTCTGCGGTAAGATGAGAATATGATAAAAGAATTAGAAACAATAATCAAAAAAGCTGTTTTGCATGCATTTGAATTGGAAGAAGTCGATTTTTCCGTGGAGTATCCAAAAGATGAGAAATTTGGCGATTATGCGACTAATGTGGCTTTGGTTTTGGCGAAAAAAGTGGGGAAAAGTCCGATGGAAATAGCGGAAAGCCTAAAGTCCAAAGTCCAAACTCAACAGTCATTGGAATTTGGAAAAATTGAAGTGGCTGCGCCAGGGTATATTAATTTTTATTTGTCGGAAAAATATTTGCAGGATAAGGTGGCTGAAATAAATAGAGAAAAAGAAAATTTCGGAACGGCTGACAAAAAAACAGAAAAAATTATGGTTGAATATTCTCAACCAAATACGCACAAAGAATTTCACATTGGTCATTTGCGAAATGTTATGATCGGTTCGGCGCTGATCGAAACTTTAAAAAAAGCTAACTATAATGTTGTTTCTGCTAATTATATCGGAGATACCGGTTCGCACATCGCCAAGTGCCTTTGGGGTATTGAAAAATTTCATGCGGAAGAAAATCTTGATGCTATAGAAAATAAAGCGGAATTTTTAGGAAAAACCTATACGGAAGCAGTGCAAGCTATTGAAAAAAATCCGGAATATGAAAAAGACTTCAAGGATTTACAAAATAAATTTGATCAAGGTAATCCAGATATTATGAATCTTTGGAAAAAAACACGACAATGGTCTTTGGATGAATTCCAGTCCATATATGAATTACTGGGCGCATATTTTGATGTTTATTTTTATGAAAGTGAAGAAGAGATTTCCGGTAAAAAGATTGTACCTGAATTGTTGGAGAAGAAAGTTGTTGAGAAAAGTGAAGGGGCGATCATTGCTAATCTGGAAAAATATGGGCTGGGTGTATTGGTCTTGGTGAGGAAGGATGGAAGCGCACTATATGGACTTAAGGATATTCCGCTGGCTATTAAAAAATTTGAAAAATTTGGAATTGATACAAGCATATATCTAATTGATATTCGTCAGAGTTTATATTTCAAGCAGCTGTTTAAAATTCTGGAATTATATGGATTTCACAAAAAAATGGTCCACATCGGATATGAATTTGTGGCGCTTAAGGGCGGGGAAGGAATGTCTTCAAGAAAAGGCAATGTTATTTTGGCTCGCAAGCTTATTGATTCTATCGTTGAAGAGGTTCGGGTTAAATTTCCAAATTCTCCAGATCCATTGCCAATCGCGTTGGGAGCATTAAAATTTACGATGCTTAAATATGCTACTAGCAGCAAAATAGAGTTTGATATAAACGAATCAGTGAAACTTGACGGTGTGACTGGTCCCTATGTGCAATATGCGCACGCTCGAATTTGTAGTATAGTGCGCAAGGCGCAAGAAACAATAACCAAGGCACAAGATACAAACGAGGCGGATTTATCTTTATTGACGCATGAAAAGGAGTTAAGTTTGATTCGTGAATTGAATAAATTTCCGGAATTGGTGGAAGAATTGGCGCAGAGTTATGAGGTGCACAAGCTGCCGTACTACGCCATCAAATTAGCGGATAAATTCCATTCTTTCTATAATGATTGCAAAGTTTTGGATGAAGATAATTTGGCTCTGACTGGGGCTAGACTAAACCTCATAAATGCTGTTAGAATAGTGTTGGCTGAGACATTGCGGTTGATTGGGGTTTCGGCGCCAGATAAGATGTAAATGTCCGAACCACTGATTCGCTCATGAACACTCTGATTTCACATGAAGTTATAAATAAAAAAATTTAATTTACCACAATCACGTGCAATCAGGATAATCACGTGCTAATCAGTGGTTTAAATATATGAAAATTGGAATTGACGCGCGAACAATTTTAAATCCGGAAAAAGGCGAGGCCATTGGCGTCGGTCATTATACCTATCAATTGATCCGCCATCTTTTGGCACTGGATCAAGAGAATGAATATGTTTTGTTTTTTGACTATCGCGTCCGGGAAAAAGATGTGGCGAAATTTTCTAAGCCGAATGTGAAAATTAAATTTTATCCTTTCTCTGATTATAAGAAATTTTTACCAGGCGCCTATAATGAAATTTTGGGGGCGGCGACTTTGGTCAGAGAAGAACTGGATGTCATTCACACGACTTCTCCTTTGAGCCGGATCCCGATGAGCTATCGCGGAAAAACAATCGTGACTGTGAACAATGTGGCGGCCTATAAATTTCCGGATGTCTTTCCAAAAATGTCAGTGGCGAAAAACAAAGCTATGTTGAATTTTATGGTGGGCAAAGCTGACAAGGTCATTGTTGTTTCCGAGTCGATCAAAAAAGATTTGCAAGGCATTCTGAAATGTCCGGCGGAAAAAATAGAAGTGATTTATAGCGGATTTGATAAGCGATTTTCTGACCAAACAACTGTTACGAAAGAAAAAGTTTTGGGCAAATACCTGCCTGCCGGACAGGCAGGTGGCGTTGGCGAAGCCAAGTATATGTTGTTTTTAGGAACGATTGAACCCATAAAAAATATTGCCAAGCTTTTTGAAGCTTTTAAAATTTTTAAACAAAATTGCAAAAACAATGGTATAACTTGCGAATATAAGTTGGTTATGGCTGGTAAGAATGGCTGGATGGCTGAAGAGTATAAACAAATGGCCAAAGATTTGGATATTTTGAAAGACATTATTTTCACCGGCTATATCATCGGAGACGAAATGGTGCCGCTTTTCAAAAACGCTGATTTTTTTGTGATGCCGTCACTCTATGAAGGTTTTGGCACAACCGTCTTGGAAGCTTTTGCCACTGGCACGCCAGCTATCGTTTCCAAAGTTGCTTCCATTCCGGAAATCGCTGGTGATGCGGCCGAATTTGTGAATCCCTTGGACGCGCAAAACATCGCGGACGCGATGTTGAAATTGGCCAAAGATGAAAATCTGAAACAAGCTTTGCGGGAAAAAGGCAAAATTCAAGTAGAAAAATTCAACTGGGAAAAATGCGCGCGAGAAACTTTGGCAGTGTATAAATCGCTGGCATAATAAATAAAAAATATTTTTTCTAATTCGTTTCTAAATTCGCGAGTATTTTATGTTTAAAGCAATAGATTCAAGAAAAAAATATTCAGAGATGGAAAGGGAAGTAATTAACTTCTGGAGAGAGGATAATACTTTCAACAAATCTGTTGAACAAAGAGATAAGAAGGATTCTTATGTTTTTTATGATGGCCCTCCTTTCATTACGGGCGTGCCTCATTATGGTACATTACTTTCTTCGATTGTGAAAGATGTTGTGCCGAGGTATTGGACTATGAAAGGCAAGCGAGTGGAAAGACGCTGGGGGTGGGATTGCCATGGACTACCGGCGGAAAATTTAGTAGAGAAAAAAGTAGGCATCAAGGATAAACGCGATATTCCGAAAATTGGTTTGGAAAAATATATCCAAACTTGCCGTAGTGAAATGGTTCAGGGTGGCTGTGTCTGGGAGGATACGATTGAGCGGATTGGTCGTTGGGTAGAATTTAAGAATGCCTATAAAACCATGGATAAAGAATATATGGAAAGTGTGTGGTGGGCGTTTAAACAGCTATATGAAAAAGGTAAAATATATGAGGGGGAAAAAGTTTTGATGTATTGCACTCGCTGTGCTACGCCAATTTCCAAGGCGGAGGTGGCGATGGATAATAGTTACAAGATTGTTACCGATCCATCGGTTTTTGTAAAATTTCAACTTAAGGGTGAAGAAAAAACATATTTGCTAGCATGGACAACGACACCATGGACGCTTTCTGCAAATGTAGCGCTGGCGATTAATCCTCAATTAGCCTATATAAAAGTTATTCTTAATGGTGAGTCATTGATCGTAGCAAAAGATTTGGTGGAGAAAGTTTTTATTGATGAGAAAAAACAACCATTGAATTATTCTGTTGGTGAAACAATTGATGGAGCCGATTTATTGAACAAGAAATACGAGCCGCTTTTTGAAAATCATGGCGAGAGCGCCCATAGAATTATTGGGGCGGATTTTGTAACCACGGAGAATGGAACAGGTATTGTGCATATCGCTCCAGCTTTTGGTGAAGATGATTATACGGTTGCGATGAAAGAAAAACTGCCAGTTGTGCATACGGTGGATGAAAATGGAAATTATATTGATGGAAGATGGAAAGATCAGAATGTTTGGGAAGTGAACAAAGAAATTGCCAAGACATTATTAACAGAAGGAATTGTTTTAAAGATTGATTATATCCAGCACGATTATCCGCATTGCCACAGATGCAGCACGAAGTTGATGTACCGAGCGCATCCAAGTTGGTTTATGGATATTAATGGACAAAGGAAAGAGATGTTAGCAGAAAACGAGAATATCAATTGGTTTCCGGCGCACTTTAAAGAAAAGCGCTTCAAAAACACGGTTGAAACGGCACCTGATTGGAATTTGAGCCGTGATCGTTTTTGGGCGACTCCCATTCCGGTTTGGCGCGGAACAAAAGACGATGGTACGGTAGTAACGAAGGTTGTCGGCAGTTATAGTGAATTGAAAGAGCTTTCGGGAAAGGAATTGGAGGACTATCATTTGCCATATGTGGACGGCGTGACCTTTGAACTAGATGGTGTGAAAATGAAAAGAATAGAAAAGGTTATGGACTGTTGGTTTGAATCAGGCTCAATGCCTTTTGCTCAGTTTCATTATCCGTTTGAAAATAAAGAAAAATTTGAAGAAAATTTTCCCGGAGATTTTATTTCCGAATATGTCGGGCAAGTGCGCGCGTGGTTCTATTATTTGCATGCGATCTCAGTTGGTCTTTTTGGAAAAGAAGCTTTTAAGAATGTGATTGTGACAGGAACAGTCGCTGGTTCAGATGGCAAGAAAATGTCAAAATCATTAGGGAACTACACTGATTCAAATATTTTGCTGGATAAATATAGCGCCGATGCTCTGAGATATTTGCTGGTAAACTCACCGCTTCTTAACGGCGATGATTTTACTCTCACGGATAAAGATGTTTCTGATATTCAGAGAAAATTAGGTACTCTATGGAATAGTTACGGGTTTTTTGTGATGTATGCCAATGTAGATAAATGGGAAATTAAACAAGGAGTAAAGACGCCTGCCTACCGGACAGGCAGGCATGGCAATGCGTCTCTACTGGATAAATGGATTATATCAAAATTGCATAAGCTGATTAAGGATGTTGATGAGAATATGTTGGCCTATGATTTGCCCAATGCGACAAAGCCAATGATGGATTTTATTGATGAACTATCTAATTGGTATATTCGCCGCAGTCGCAAAAGATTTTGGAAGAGTGAAGATGATGGCGATAAGAATGATGCATACCAAACACTCCATTATGTTTTAGTTGAGCTGGCCAAAGTCATGGCGCCTTTCACGCCGTTTATTTCTGAGGATATTTATAAGAATTTAACTGGTGGGGAATCGGTGCATTTGGTTGATTTCCCGGCGGCAGATGAAAGCTTGATTGACGAATCATTAAATGAAAAAATGGAAAGCACTCGAAATATTATTACTGAAGCTTTGCAACTACGCGCTAAAAATAGCATTAAGGTTCGACAACCACTTTCGGAACTAATAATTACAAATTATGAGATGCAAGAGGATTTTATGGAAATTATGAAGGAGGAAGTCAATGTTAAAAATGTTATTATTAAAATCGGTTCAGAAAAGAAGGTAGAACTCAACACTGAAATCACTCCCGAACTGAAACTCGAAGGCCAAGCGCGCGAGATTATTCGGTTTATTCAGGAGATGCGCAAAGAAGCGGGCTATGAGGTAGACAACCGCATTGAAGCGCGCTATACTGGTTTGCAAGAGGTTTTTGCTGAGTTTGGATCATTGATCCAGAAAGAAGTGTTGGCGAATAGTCTTGACCAAGGAGATTTAGAAAAATCTGACTTGGAAAAAGAATTTAAAATTGAGGAGGCGCCGTTGCTCCTTAAAATTAGGAAGAGTGATTAGTTATCCGCGGGGGAAACTAATAAATTTCCTCGTGAAGGGGATATAAACAAGAGGAGGTTAAGTATGTCATTGCCACTTAAGTACGCATTTTCTCTGATTTTAGGAGGGTTCGGATTGTTCGGACTCATTCACGAATTTCGTGAAAGTTTTCGCGATATTGCGAAAAAAACGAGAGCTTTTTATGAAATGGTTATCAGGCAGTTATGTCATTCGCCAGCTTTCGAAAAATGCAAAGTATTTATTGAGGGCTTTGTGATGCTGGCTATTCTCTTTGGCATTATTCTCTATTCTTCTTTCGGATACAGGATTATCCATACACTTTGTGGACATTGATCCTGCTCGGGACTCTGTCGGCGCGCACGCCGGTGGGGTCCTGTTTTTTTATAAAAACAGATAAGGTATAATCTAAATATGGGCTATAAATACACTGGCATCATTTTGAATAAACGGGACATCGCGGAAGCAGATCGCCTGTACACGATTTACACTCTTGAAGGTGGCAAAATTCGTGTTTTAGGCAAGGGCGTCCGGAAACCCAATGCGAAATTGGCCGGCAATTTGGAACCGGTGACGCAGGCGGAAATCTTTCTGGCCAAAAGCCGAGGAATGGGCAAAATCACGGGTTCCATTGCCATCAATAATTTTCCCAACATCAAAACCAATCTGGATCTGATCAATCGAGTTTTTTATGTTTTTAAAATTCTGGCGAAAATAATTTCCGAAGAAGAAAAGGATGAAAAAGTTTTTGGTCTTTTAGAAAGATATTTGCTGGCGATGGACAGCTTGGTTGACGAAGAAAACAAGGCTGACATTTTGACGCTCGGGTTGCTATTCAAAATTCTGGATGAAATGGGCTATCGATTGGAGGTGGAGAAGTGCGTGCATTGTGAAAAGAAACTGAAATTAGAAAAAAACTATTTCAGCATTGCGCGCGGCGGAGTCTTGTGCGCGAGCTGTTTTGCTTTTGAAACCAAAAAAATGCCGGTGAGCAATGAGTCAATCAAGCTCATTCGCATTTTTTTGCAAAACAAAATCGAAAACCTGACCAAGCTGCAAGTTCCGCCACCTGAAATCAATCGCCTGAAAATCATCCTCAATGAATCCCTAAACTGGCTCTCCGAGTCCGGCGCGCGGATTTGATTAACGACCCATTTTTTGCTATTATGTAGATACTAAAAAT
>CAZMNQ010000044.1:0-8129 GCA_964567695.1 uncultured Bdellovibrionales bacterium | reverse complement strand
ACCTGCAAAAATCCACCACGCAGATTCGTGTTGAGTTATTACGCCTACACCGACAATTCCATTGATCGGAGGCATCCCGCCTCACAACGGGGTCCAGAAAGATTCTGGTCCCCGTTTTTTTATTTCCCCAAAATACTTTATACAAAATACCAAATACTATATACTTACATTATGCTAACCCTCAAAACCCCACTCAAAAACATTCCCAAAATTCTGCCGAAATATGACAAGATTTTGGAAAAGATGGAACTTCACACAGTGGAAGATCTTTTGTTGCACTTCCCTTTTCGTTATGATGATTTTTCCCAAACAGTTTTGATTTCTCCGGAGCATCTAAATCAGACCGTGACCATCGAAGGCACTGTCACTAAAACAAAGCTGGCGCGTATTTTCAAACGCAAGATGACCGTCGCGGAAATAACAGTGGAAGATGCCAATGGAATTCCTTTGAAAGCCGTGTGGTTCAATCAACCCTTCGTTTTGGAATCTTTGTCGGAAGGCACGCTGGCTCGCCTGAGCGGGAAAATCACACTCAAAGGAAAATCACTGACCATGTCCAATCCCGCTTGGGAAAAAGCCGGCCGCGAAACCACCAACACAGGATGTCTCGTGCCGGTCTATAGCGAAACGCGCGGCCTCACCAGCAAGTGGCTACGCTGGCAACTGAAGGCTCTGTTGGAAGTTGCACAGCAAATGGAAGATATTATTCCATTTGAAATTCGCCAACGCTTGAATTTATATGATATCTATACCGCGCTCACGCAAATTCATTTTCCAGATTCCAAGGAAAAACTTCTGCGCGCGCAAAAAAGATTTGCTTTTCAAGAAATGTTTTTGGTGCAACTCAAAACTTTGCAAGTTAAAGCGCAATGGGAAGGCAACCGCGCTTTGACCATTGCTTTTGATGAAAAATTAATCCAAGATTTTGTTAAAAACTTGCCATTCCAACTGACCGGCGCGCAACGCAAAGCCTCTTTTGAAATTCTGAAAGATTTGGAAAAACCCAAACCAATGAACCGTCTTTTGAACGGCGATGTTGGCAGTGGTAAAACGATTGTCGCCGCTATCGCCTCTTTGCAAACCATTAACGACGGCTTTCAAGTTGCCCTGATGGCACCGACGGAAGTCTTGGCAAAACAACATTTTGAAAGTTTTTGTAAAATATTTGAAAAATATAATTTTAATATTGCGCTTCTAACAAGCACCTATAAAATCACATGCCATCCTGAACTTGATTCAGGATCTAACAATTCGCATAAGTCTCAACAAGATAGTAGATTCCGGATCCCATGCCTACCGGCAGGCAGGAAGTCCGGAATGACAACTCAACAAATTATCCCCAACAAACGAGATGTTTTACTTAAACAAATATTGACCGGTAAAATAAATTTAGTCATCGGCACGCACGCCATTATTCAAAAAGATGTAAATTTTAAAAATCTAGCTTTAATTATCATCGATGAACAACATCGTTTCGGCGTCGCTCAGCGCGCCTATTTACAACAGGAAACTATGAGCGCCAGCGACGGATCCGCTAGAACCATCCCCCATTTGCTGACCATGACCGCCACCCCCATTCCCCGCACGCTGGCTATCGCGATGTTTGGCAGTTTGGAACTTTCCCTTTTGGATGAAATGCCAAAAAATCGCAAAGAAATTATCACGCGTATTATTTCACCAAAGATCAGACAAGAATCGTATGATTTTATCCGCCACGAAGTTAAAAATGGCCGCCAGGTTTTTGTCATTCTACCGCTCGTGGAAGATTCCAAAGTTTTGACTGAAGTCAAAGCCGCCACCAGCGAACATCAAAGATTATCCACTGAAATTTTTCCGGATTTAAAACTCGGACTTTTGCATGGCCGATTGAAATCCAAAGAAAAGGAAGCGGTGATGCAAGATTTTAAAGATCGAAAAACAGATATTCTTGTTTCCACTTCGGTGGTGGAAGTTGGCATCGATATTCCCAACGCGACAGTGATGATCATTGAAGACGCTGACCGCTTTGGACTTTCGCAACTCCATCAATTCCGCGGTCGTGTCGGGCGTGGTGAACATCAATCATATTGTTTTCTCTTCACTAATTCCAACACGGAAAAAGCCACTGAAAGATTGCAAGCCATGGAAGACACGAATAATGGTTTTGAAATTTCCCAAAAAGATTTAGAGTTGCGCGGCCCGGGACAATTCTTCGGCCTCGTCCAATCCGGCCTGCCTGATATTGCCATGGAACATTTGGGTAACATCAAACTCATCAAATTTGCGCGCACCGAAGCGAAAAATATTTTGGACTCCGACCCCCAATTAAAAAAGCATCCGAACATCGCGAATGCCTTGCAAGAATTCCAGGAAAAAATTCACTTGGAATAAATATATCGCTGTTGGAGGTTGAGCCTCCATAAGGGAGGCTCAACCTCCTGAAGGTGAAACTAATTTAGTTAATTTGGTATTAACTCTAATTTTTGAGATTTGTTCAACTTTTTAATCCGCGCTTCTTCCTGAGAGGCCATGGATCTATTTTTAAATTTTTTTGCATACACCAATTTAACCGGCCGGCGAGAAGAAGTATATTTCGCGCCTAATTTGTTTTCATTATGTTCAGCAACTCGGCGTTGCACATCCGTCGTGATGCCTGTGTACAAAGTTTTATCAGCGCATTCGAGGATATAGAGATAATACATATCTATAATCTTATTTTCGAATTTTTTCCGTCACCCAAAATTCTCCGAAATAGTTTTTCGTCAAAATCCTGGTTTGCGAATCGATGGCGGGGATGGCTGAAAAAAGCGCTACCACCGGAAAGAGAAGATATTGAAACAGCATATTAAAATAACGCGTCCAATGATATTTTTTCGGCTTCGGCGGCAACGACAACATCGACAAAGGAATGGAAACGAACATTCCCATCAAAGAAATTTGCATCAGAAGCTGCGTAATCATCGGCAAGTTGTGCGCCAAGACGCTAGTGCGAAAAATTTCTCCACCCAAAGCCAATGGCAGCCAACCCAGAAAGGCCAAAACAATCGCTGTGGTCGCCCAAGTATAGTGGCCTTCCACCATTTCAAAAGAGATGCGCAATTTTGTTTTCAACGGAACTTTTTTGTTTGGCCAAATTGCCCGCATCGTGATCGGAAAATTTTCAATGCCATAGGCCCACCGGCGATTTTGTTTGTATTGATTCACGATTGTCTTCCAATATGTCTCCGCCAAAACCGCGTCCAGAGAAATTGGCAGATGAATCGGATACACTTCATAATCACCGTCAAAATACGACAAGCATTTCCAATAAATAATGGAATCTTCGCTGATCATATTGACCGGCCAAAAACCGACTTTGACCAAAGTATCAAAAGGTTCTGAGTGCGAAGAAAAAGTCACCATCTCGCGCCGCGTGCTTTGATAGAGATGCCAAAATGATGATCCAGTTACAATCATGCGCACCACCGCGTTAGTGTCCCACAGCGTGTTGTGATAGACCGGGATGGGCTGATAGGCTCTTTGCAATCTTTTGGGTGTCGTGATATAACCATAGGTCAGCGCCGCAAAATATTCCGGATGCGCCACACTGTCACAATCAAAATTAGAAAAAATAACTTTTTTATAATCAATTTTTCGTTCATCCAAATAGACCATCAATTTTTTGGAAGCATAGGCTGCATTCGATGCTTTGCACCGCATCTCGCCCGCCGCCACTTCATGCGTCGTCACAATGAAATCCCGGAAGACACCCTGGAATTTTTTTTGCAAATATGCGACCTTCGCCAAACGCGTTTCCGGATTTTCCCGTTCCTCCGTGCCCAAAACCACAATCATCTGGCTCTTGGGAAAATTAGCATTGGCCAAAGATTGGATGGCCGGTTCAATTATTTCCGCCGGTTCATTAGCGGTCGGCAAAAAAACCACCTGCACGATGCTGCGCCAATCCCAAATTTCACTGGCAATTGGAATTAATTTTTCTACTTCCTTTAGAAAAACTTTTTCTTTTTTTATTTTGGCCTTGACCACCCATCTATTTTTAAGATTAAAAAAAGCTATTTCTTTTAGCGATTTTTGCATCGTCTCAATGTGCGCCTTCAAGTTCTCAGCATACTCTTGCGGATGCACAATGCTCTGGCATCGTTCCCACCAATCGATTTTTTTGCCTTCCCGTATTTGGAAATGCGCTTTCAAAGAATAATAGGTAATGAAAATTATTTTTAGAATAAAATAGATATCAAAAACAATAATCGCGATGGACGCGACCACCGGAAAATAGAGCGAGGTCAGAATCATCAACACAAAAGTTGACCAGGTCAGCGTCCCCGGAATAACCTCAAAAAAACGCTGTCTTTTGCGTTCTTCGGGATCAGTTGTTTTTGGATCAGGAAATTTAAACATTGGTACCGCCAAGGGGATTTTCGTGTCGTCCGCGGCGGACTCCTTGTCCTGGGCAGCGCTGAATGTTCTCCGCCGCGGCGGATCACATTCATCGACATTCGACTGTGTCGCGGCGACTTGTCTCATTTCTGCCCGTTCGAATCCACTTGGATTATTAATTTTTATGTTCTGACAAAATAGGCTGGGTAGTTTTTAAAAATGGTACCGCCAAGGGGATTCGAACCCCTGATTTCCAGGATGAAAACCTGGCGTCCTGACCGGGCTAGACGATGGCGGCAGAGTTTTGATAACGATAATAATAATAGCACAGATTGAAAATAAATCAAGTCCACCTGTGCAAAGAACCCAAGCGCAGATTTTTGGGCTTTTTATCTGATTACTTTTATAAGCAATATCTACTTTTTCCTGCGTAAATTTTTGCCATTCTTTTTCCCCAACTTCCCAATCACCCGCAAGACTTTCTTTTTGACAACCTTCGATTCGTCCGGTGAAATTTTAGTAAGGGTCTTATTTTTTGAAATAGCCTTGGCCGCAATTTCTTTGTTTAATTTTTCCACCTCCTGCGCCATTTTCTTTTTGGCACGATTCAGAAGCGTTCCGACTGTGTTGACGGATTTTTGCAAAACATCGCTAATTTCTTCATACGATTTGTCGGAATAATAGCGCAGGGACAGCACCTGCCGATATTTGTCCGGCAATTTTTTGATGGCTCTGTCCACCTCGGCAATCATTTCTTTGCGCAGCCACATAACATCCGCGCCATCCTCGGATTTATTGCTAGCCAATTGATCCTTGGTTGAAGTGATGTCTTCCCAAGAAATAAATCTTTTCAGTGATTTTCTTTTAATGTGATTGATCGCTTCATTGTGGGCAATCCGATAGATCCACGAAGAAAACTTGCGGCTGACATCATAACTCCGCAGATGCTTGAAAGCTTTGATAAAAACATCCTGCAACAAGTCTTCCGCTTCTTCCCGCCCGCCAATCAGACGATACAAATAGGCAAACAGCTTGCCCTGATATCTTTCAATAATCACGGCGAACAATTCCGTGTCGCCAGCTTGAATCAAAGAAACCAGCTCATTGTCAGTCAAGACAGCGTTCGTTTTCGACAAAGATTTGGCCGTTTCGATAATCTGGATTCGTTTCATACCGGTTATTGTTATTGCTTACGCATCAAATCCCATTTGTAGAAAGATTCCGAATCGAATATACTAATAATATCACACTATAACATATTAAGCCTTAAGTCAAACCAAAAACATGCATATTCTAGGCATTGAAACCTCTTGTGATGAAACTGCGGCCGCCATTGTCCATACTGATGAAAAAAATGGCCTAATTAAGCCATTATCTAATGTCGTCTCTTCGCAAGTCAAATTGCATGCCGCTTGGGGCGGAGTGGTGCCTAATTTAGCCGCCAGAGAACATCTAAAAAACATCCTGCCAGTCATTGAGGAGAGCTTGAGAGAGGCAAAAATCAAGAAACAAGACATTGACCTCATGGCCATCACTAACGGCCCAGGCCTCATTCCAGCCTTGCTGGTTGGCACCAGCACTGTCAAAACCATTGCCTATCTTTGGCAAAAACCCTTGCTTGGCATCCACCATATTGAAGGCCACATCTACGCCAATTTTATTAATAAAAATCTGGCTGACATCCAATTCCCCTTGCTTTGTCTGGTTGTTTCCGGCGGACACACCCAGCTAGTGCTCATGAAAAAACATTTGGATTATACAATCATCGGTGAAACCCAAGATGACGCCGTCGGAGAAGCTTTTGACAAAGTAGCCCGCATTCTTGGATTGGGTTATCCGGGCGGACCAAACATTGCCGCATGGGCAATGAAACACCAAACACCAAACACCAAACACCAAACAAGATACAAACTGCCTCGACCAATGATGAATAGCAAAAATTTTAATTTTTCTTTTTCCGGCCTGAAAACCGCAGTGTTGTATACGGTCAAAAAAAATCCGGAAATTCTTAAAGATAAAAAATTAATCTCTGAATTGTGCGCCGGATTCCAACAAGCCGCGGTGGATGTGCTTGTCGCTAAAACTATCCGCGCTGCCCAGCTTCACCAACCCAAAGGCATTCTGCTAGCCGGCGGAGTCTCAGCCAATGTTGAACTGCAAAAACAGTTGCAACAAGCCGTAGAAGAAAATTTAAAAAATACTGAATTTCACAAACTGGATACACAATATTCCTTGGATAATGCTGCCATGATTGCCACGGCTGCTTTTTTTCGCCAACAAAAAATAACCAACAAAAAAAGTTTGTTATCAAGCTGGAAAAATATCCAGACTGATTCTAATTTAAAATTAAAATAAAACTATGAAGGCTTTTATTTTTGGCCTGCTCGCCGCTCTTGGTGCACTCATAGCTGAGCTGACTATTTCTGATCTATATTTTATTCTTCTCGGAAAAGATTTGGAAACAAATTATTTTAACCAAATAACTTTGTTTTTAGTGGCAGTTGTTTTGATTGAAGAATTTTTTAAATATATAATGCTCATCAAATTATATGCCTCACAAAAAAATCAAACAACTAATATATCTATTGCGCTTTTGGCTGGCCTTGGCTTTGCTTGCACGGAGCTAGCTTTCACCGGCCTCAATTTCTTTTTCAATCCGGAGACTGTCAATTTTAATTGGAGCGTGGCCGGCGTCTTCATTTTGCATCTCGCCACCACCGGCATCATTGGCAGCCTCATTATTTTCAGAAAAAAGACAGGACTTTTTTCAGCTGCCAAAATTATTACCGTAACCGCCTGTTTACATCTCGCCTACAACCTAATGATTATTTATAGCCTTAACTTCTGGCTAGTTTTTCTCTATCTGGTTATAATGTTTGGGACAGTATTTAAGTTTAGCCGCCAGACTACCGCAAAAATGCCTAATTCAGGCATTTCCTAAATTTAGTTGCAAAATAAAGAAAATTAAATTATAATCATAACAGGTAATAAAATAACATTTTATACAAAAATATGATTAAAGTAAAAAGATCATTCTTGGAAAAACTAACCGGTTCAAGCAAAATCGAGGATGAGCAAGAATACGCAGCTCCTCTCCGACCTTTGGCTAAGATATATGAAGAAGAGGAAGAATCCGAACAAACAGAAATGTTAATCAATTCCTCATCTCAAAGAAATGTCCAGGAAGAAAATTTTTCCTCCGGCTCCGAAAATGAAGGTCAGCTTACGATTGATGTTTACCAAACTGACAATGACATTGTTATCAAATCTACCATTGCCGGCGTGAAACCGGAAGATTTGGATGTCAGCATCAACAGTGATATGGTCAGCATTCGCGGAGAAAGAAAGAATGAAGAGGTCATCGGTGAAGAAAACTATTACTATCAAGAATGTTATTGGGGAAATTTTTCTCGTTCCGTCATCTTGCCGGTTGATGTCTTGGCTGACAAAGCTGAAGCGGCCATGAAAAATGGCATTCTCACAATCCGTCTGCCAAAAGCTGACAACACCCGCACCAAAAAAATCCAGGTGCGCGGATTCTAAACTTGAACCAGACACAAGGGGCGCCACTGACAAAAATGGCGCCTTTTTTGTTGCTAGGAATATAAAATTAACTAATAAAAAACCAGGTGCATTCAAAAAACATTTTTCCAACTAATACTACAGAAGTAATTTAATTAATTCTACAACACACTGGGAGCTAAGCTCCAGCCAGGCTATAACTTTTCAGGAGCTTAGCTCCTTTCAAGGCAAAACAGTTTAAACTAATTCGG